>NZ_JASCPQ010000160.1:0-6463 GCF_029959305.1 Pseudomonas sp. PS01297 | reverse complement strand
AGCTTGCCTCGCGATCTTTTAAAGATCAAAAGATCGCGAGGCAAGCTCGCTCCTACAGGTCAATCGTTTAGAAATCACCCCACAGTTGCTGGGCCACGGCCAGCGCGACTACGGGCGCCGTTTCGGTACGCAGCACACGCGGGCCGAGGCGGGCCGGCTGGAAGCCTGCGGCGTGGGCGTGCTCCACTTCGTCGTCGGTCAACCCGCCTTCCGGGCCGATCAAAAACGCCAGGCGCGCAGGCTTGGCGTGGCTGGTCAGCGGCGCTGACACCGGGTGCAGCACCAGCTTGAGGTCGGCCTCGGTGGTTTTGATCCAGTCACTGAGCAATACCGGCGGGTGAATCACCGGCACCCGCGAACGGCCACACTGCTCACACGCACTGATCGCCACTTGCCGCCAATGCGCAAGGCGTTTGTCAGCACGTTCATCTTTGAGCCGCACTTCGCAACGCTCACTCATGATCGGAGTAATTTGGGTCACGCCCAATTCAGTGGCCTTTTGAATCGCCCAGTCCATGCGCTCGCCACGGGACAACCCTTGGCCCAAGTGAATGGCCAACGGCGACTCAACTTGCCCGGCAAAGGTTTCGTCGAGCACTACGCGCACACGCTTTTTGCCGACTTCCAGCAAGCGCCCCAGAAACTCCTGACCCGAGCCGTCAAACACTTGCAGGGCATCGCCCTCGGCCATGCGCAGCACGCGGCCAATGTAATGCGCCTGGGCTTCAGGCAGTTCATGCTCACCGAGGCTCAACGGGGCATCGATAAAGAAGCGCGACAATCTCATTTAAATTCTCTGAAAATTAAATTACTCATGTAGCCGCTGCCGCAGGCTGCGATGGGTTGCGCAGCGACCCTGATTTTTTAAAGGTCCTGCGGCCCTTATCGCAGCCTGCGGCAGCGGCTACAAAAACATGATTAACCCGGATCGCGGAAGTCTGGATGGAAGTTCGCCGGCACGGCCACGCTGATGTCCGTGCGCGTCGCGATGTCGATCCCTTCGCTGGCCACTTCAGCCAGAAAGTCGATCTGCTCGGGGGTAATCACGTAAGGCGGCAAGAAATACACCACACTGCCCAACGGGCGCAACAACGCACCCCGCTCCAGCGCGTGCTGGAAGACTTTCAGGCCGCGTCGTTCCTGCCACGGGTAAGCCGTTTTAGTGGCTTTGTCCTGGACCATTTCTATGGCCAGCACCATCCCTGTCTGACGCACTTCCGATACATGTGTATGGTCGGCCAGGTGGGCCGTGGCGCTGGCCATGCGTTGGGCGAGTGCCTTGTTGTTTTCGATGACGTTGTCGTCTTCAAAAATATCCAGCGTCGCCAACGCCGCCGCACACGCCAGCGGGTTGCCGGTGTAGCTGTGGGAATGGAGGAAGGCGCGCAGGGTCGGGTAGTCGTCGTAGAACGCGCTGTACACCTCATCGGTGGTCAGGCACGCCGCCAGCGGCAAGTAGCCTCCGGTCAAGGCTTTGGACAGGCACAGGAAGTCTGGCGTGATACCGGCTTGTTCGCAGGCAAACATTGTCCCGGTACGGCCAAAGCCCACGGCGATTTCGTCGAGGATCAGGTGCACGCCATATCGGTCGCAGGCCTCACGCAACAACGTGAGGTACACCGGGTGGTACATGCGCATACCGCCCGCGCCCTGAATCAACGGCTCGACGATCACCGCCGAAATCGTGGCATGGTGCTCGGCCAGGGTCTGCTCCATGGCCTGAAACATCGTGCGCGAGTGGGCTTCCCAGCTCACGCCTTCAGGGCGCAAGTAGCAATCGGGGCTCGGCACTTTGATCGTGTCGAGCAGCAAAGCCTTGTAGGTTTCGGTGAACAGCGGCACGTCACCCACCGACATCGCGGCCATGGTTTCGCCGTGGTAGCTGTTGGTCAGCGTCACGAAGCGCTTTTTGTCAGGCTGGCCGCGGTTGAGCCAGTAGTGAAAGCTCATCTTCAGCGAGACTTCGATACACGACGAACCATTGTCGGCATAGAAGCAGCGGGTCAGGCCCTCGGGGGTCATCTTGACCAGGCGCTCAGACAACTCGATCACCGGCTGATGGCTGAACCCCGCGAGGATCACGTGCTCCAGCTGGTCGACCTGGTCCTTGATGCGCTGGTTGATACGCGGGTTGGCGTGGCCAAACACGTTGACCCACCAGGAACTCACGGCATCCAGATAGCGTTTGCCTTCGAAGTCTTCGAGCCATACGCCTTCACCGCGCTTGATGGGGATCAGCGGCAACTGTTCGTGATCTTTCATTTGGGTGCAGGGGTGCCACAACACGGCAAGATCGCGCTGCATCCATTGATTATTCAGGCCCATTTCCACTCTCCTGGCGCTGGTTCCCGGCGTCTGCGGGCAAACAAGCCTGCAAGCCTATGCAATGCGCAGGCTCGTCACAAGTCATTACGTTTATCCATAGACACGCATATTTACATTCAAGGCACGGCTCGGCATAAAACACCGCACGCGGCTATTGTTAACGTTTGCTTAATGCATGATCCCCAGGCTACAGATCGTATTTATCGATGTTTTGCAGCAAAAAAATGCGCTTTCATTCGATAGGTAAACCATTAGTCTTAGCGTCAATTCCCACAGGATGCTGGCAATGCAGCTACGTAACTCGTCTTCTCGCTATGGTGCCGTGAGTATTTTCCTGCACTGGTCAGTCGCGCTGGCCGTGTTTGGGTTGTTCGCATTGGGCTTGTGGATGGTCGGTCTCGACTACTATGACCCTTGGCGTAAAGAAGCGCCTGACCTGCATAAAAGCATCGGTCTGACGCTGTTGGCGGTCATGTTGATCCGTGTTGTCTGGCGGTTCATCAGCCCGCCGCCCCCTGCTTTAGAAACGTATAGCCCTGCAACCCGTATCGGCGCCAAGTTCGGTCACGCTTTTCTGTACCTGAGCTTGTTTGCCCTCATGATCGCGGGATATTTGATCTCGACGGCCGAAGGCGTGGGTATCCCTGTTTTCGGTCTGTTTGAAGTACCGGCACTGATCTCCAGCCTGCCCAATCAGGCTGATGTTGCTGGCGTTGTGCACCTGTGGCTGGCCTGGACCGTGGTGATCTTTGCTGTTCTGCATGGTCTGGCTGCCTTTAAACACCACTTTATTGACCGTGATGCGACCCTCAAACGTATGCTGGGCCGCAAAGCCTGATGCTCAACCTCAATTCAAAAGGAATAGAACGCATGTTGAAAAAGACGCTCGCTGCTCTGGCACTTGGGACTGCTCTGCTGACCGCCGGTCAAGCCATGGCTGCCGACTACACCATCGATAAAGAAGGCCAGCACGCTTTCATCGACTGGAAAATCAGCCACTTGGGCTACAGCTTCGTGCACGGCACGTTCAAGGACTGGAAAGGCACCTTCTCGTGGGATGCGGCCAAACCTGCTGACAGCAAAATTGACATCACTCTGCAAACCGCCAGCCTGTTCTCCAACCACGCAGAACGTGACAAGCACATCGCCAGCAAAGACTTCCTGGACGTCGCCAAATACCCTGAAGCGACCTTCAAGTCGACCAAAGTGGTGCCAACCGGCGACAAGACGGCTGACGTGACCGGCGACCTGACGCTGCACGGCGTGACCAAGCCTGTGACCTTCAAAGCCACATTCAACGGCGAAGGCAAGGATCCATGGGGCGGCGAACGTGCTGGCTTCAACGCTACCACCACGCTGAACCTGAACGACTTCGGCATCAAAGGCCCGGGCCCAACCGCTCAAACACTGGACCTGGACATCTCGCTGGAAGGCGTGAAGGCCAAGTAATTGCGCTTTTAGATGGCTAAAAAAACGCCCCGGCTTGTAAGAGCCGGGGCGTTTTTTTATGAAAAGCAAGAGCCCCTCACCCTAGCCCTCTCCCGGAGGGAGAAGGAACCGATTGGGGGATGTTGTAGATGTTCTGCGGTCTGCAAGCCATGCACTGAATCTGAAAACACCGCGATAAAGCGCCCTCTCCCTCCCGGAGGGAGAAGGGAGCGATTGGGGGATGCTGCAGATTTTCTGCGGTCTGCAAGCCATGCACTGAATCTGAAAACACCGCGATAAAGCGCCCTCTCCCTCCCGGAGGGAGAAGGGAGCGATTGGGGGATGCTGCAGATTTTTTGCAGCCTAAATGCCTTGCGCTGAACCTGAAAACGCCCCGGTTAAGCTCCTTCTCCCTCCGGGAGAGGGTTGGGGTGAGGGGCTTTTGATCACAAACAAAAACGCCCCCAATCTTTCGGTCGGGGGCGTTTTTTATGCAGCGTTAACTCAGCGGTTGCGAGTCAACAGTGCAGGCTTCTCGCCACGAGGGCGGTTCGGCAGTTGATCCAGTTGCTCAGGGGTCAAAAAGCGATCAGTTTTCGACTCTTTGTGCATGATCTTCGGCTGGTTCTCACGCGGGCCTTTAACCGCTGGCTCTTGACGCGCAGTATCGCGCGCCGGGCGGTTGTCGCGACGGGCCTGGCCATCACGCGGGGCGCCGTTGCGTGGGCCGCTGCGCTTGGCTGGCGGGGTGCCAGTGCTCGCGCCGCTGCCGGTGCGCGGGCCGTTTTGACGACCACCCGAACGGGCCGGAGTGCCAGCACCCGCGCCTTGCGCCGGGGCACCCGGACGACGGTCACGGCCCTGGTTGTTTTTGTTTTGGTACGGGCTGACGTAATCAGCGCGGTTACCAAAGTTATCCACATCGTCATCACGGAACTCGTCTGGCGCACGGTTGGCGTCCGAACGAGGCGTTGGCTGACGCTGCTCACGAGCTGGCTGGGCGCTGCGTGGCTTTTGCTCACGGGCTGGACGCTCGCCGCGTGCCGCTGCAGGTTTTTCTTTGCCCTTGTCTTTGCCTTTGTCTTTACGACCGCCGCCACCGCCCGGATTACCCGGACCGTCGCCGCGTGGGCCACGTGGCGGGTTGCGCGGGTTACGCACATCCGGACGCTCGCGCACTTCAGGCTTTTCAGCCTCTACGGCACTGGCGTCAAAACCCATCAGGTCGCCATCAGCGATCTTCTGCTTGGTCATGCGCTCAATGCTTTTGAGCAGCTTTTCTTCGTCAGGAGCAACCAGGGAAATCGCTTCGCCCGAACGACCGGCACGGCCCGTACGGCCGATACGGTGAACGTAGTCTTCGTCAACGTTCGGCAGTTCGAAGTTGACCACGTGCGGCAACTGGTCGATGTCCAGGCCACGCGCTGCGATGTCGGTTGCAACCAGAATGCGCACAGAACCGGCTTTAAAGTCGGCCAGGGCTTTGGTACGCGCGTTTTGGCTCTTGTTACCGTGGATGGCCACAGCGCTCAGGCCGTGTTTGTCCAGGTATTCAGCCAAACGGTTGGCGCCGTGCTTGGTACGGGTGAACACCAGCACCTGTTCCCAGGCACCTGCGGTGATCAAGTGGGCCAGCAAGGCACGCTTGTGGGTCGCAGGCAGGCGGAAAACACGCTGCTCGATGCGCTCAACCGTGGTGTTGGGCGGCGTCACTTCAATGCGCTCAGGGTTGCGCAGCAACTTGCCGGCCAGGTCGGTGATGTCCTTGGAGAACGTCGCCGAGAACAGCAGGTTCTGACGCTTGGCAGGCAAACGTGCGAGGACTTTTTTCACGTCATGGACAAAGCCCATGTCGAGCATCCGGTCGGCTTCATCGAGCACCAGAATTTCTACGTGAGAGAGGTCAACGCTGCCCTGGCCGCACAGGTCGAGCAAACGACCCGGGCACGCCACCAGCACGTCAACACCGCGGGACATGGCTTGAACCTGCGGGTTCATGCCGACGCCGCCGAAGATGCAGGCACTGACGAACTTCAGGTCGCGGGCATAGAGCTTGAAGCTCTCGTGCACTTGGGCTGCGAGTTCGCGAGTCGGGGTCAGGACCAGCACGCGGGGTTGGCGTGGGCCGTGACGCTGGGATTTGTCCGGGTGGCCGTTGGGAAACAGCTTTTCCAGAATCGGAAGAGCGAAGCCGCCGGTTTTACCAGTACCTGTCTGGGCCGCAACCATCAAATCGCGACCTTGCAACACGGCGGGAATGGCCCGCTGTTGCACCGGAGTAGGCTCGGTATAGCCCGCATCTTCAATGGCGCGGACTAAAGCCTCGGAGAGACCGAGGGAAGCAAAGGACATGAGTAATCCTGTTCTAGTTAGGGCTTGGCCCAAAGGGATAGTCTTGCCTGGCGTGAATGGCGTTTAAGGTGACGCAATCCCGTCCGGTCCTGCTCCAGTCCTGAGGCTCATTCACATCGCTCGCGCGGGCTGGAAGCTGCGCAGTCACGGGGTTGAATGCCGGGTACAAGGACGAGCGGCCGGGCGTAAGCCTGGCGGAAAACCCGGAGTATAACAGAGCAATCACGGCGCGCCGATTTCATGCTGCTCAACGGTTTTGTAGGGGCACAGGCCACATAACCCGTGGGAGCGGGCTTGCTCGCGATGGTAGCACCACGGTTTATCAGCAAACCGGGTGACGCCCATCGCGAGCAAGCCC
>NZ_JASCPQ010000015.1:0-71176 GCF_029959305.1 Pseudomonas sp. PS01297 | reverse complement strand
AGCTTGCCTCGCGATCTTTTAAACGATCAAAAGATCGCGAGGCAAGCTCGCTCCTACAATGGGATTGCGCACCCATTCATGCACAAACCTCATGCAAAGGCTGCACGTTATACGTTTGCCTTGTCGCGCCAAGACCCTGAAAATCCTGCCAAATCAATTTCACCGCGCGAGCGCGTTAGCCAGCTCCATGCGCCGAGTGAATGTAGAACTGAATTTGCCTGCAGGAAATACCACCGATGATCGCCCGCCTCGCCCCTCTCCATCGTCTTGATGACGCTTATCAACGTTTTCTAAGCGCACTGACAACGGAAGGCTTCAAGGGTGAAATCGCCAGTGATTTCGGCCTCAGAACCGTGCTGGCCACCGACAACTCCATTTATCAGCGCTTGCCGCAGGCTGCGGTGTTCCCCAAAGACTACGCCGATGTCGAATGCCTGAGCACACTTGCTGCGCGGCCGGAATACCGCTCTATCGTGCTGACCGCACGTGGCGGCGGCACGGGCACCAACGGCCAGTCGCTGACCGACGGGCTGGTGGTCGATCTGTCCCGCCACCTCAATAACATCCTCGACATCAACGTCGAAGAACGCTGGGTGCGCGTGCAAAGCGGCGTGGTCAAAGACCAGCTCAACGCAGCACTGAAAGCCCACGGCCTGTTCTTTGCCCCCGAGCTGTCCACCTCGAACCGGGCCACCATCGGCGGCATGATCAACACCGACGCCAGCGGCCAGGGCAGTTGCACCTACGGCAAAACCCGCGACCACGTGCTCGAACTGTCTACAGTGCTGCTGGGCGGCAAACGCCTCGACAGCCAGGCTCTGGCAAACGAACTGGCGCACCAACAGGCCGAGCGCAACGACGTGATCGGCGAGGTGTATCGCTGCGCGCAAGACATTGCCGATAACCAGCAACAACTGATCAAAGAAATCTTCCCGCCGCTCAATCGCTGCCTCACCGGCTATGACCTCGCCCACCTACGCGAAGCCGATGGGCGCTTCAACCTCAACAGCCTGCTGTGCGGCTCTGAGGGCTCGCTGGGTTTTATCATCGAAGCCAAGCTCAACGTGCTGCCCATCCCGCAGCATTCGATTCTGGTCAACGTGCGCTACGCCAGCTTCATGGACGCGCTGCGCGATGCCAAGGCGCTGATGGCCCTCAAGCCGCTGTCGATCGAAACGGTGGACTCAAAAGTCCTGATGCTGGCGATGAAAGACATCGTCTGGCATGGCGTCGCCGAATACTTCCCCCAGGACCTGAACACGCCCACTCTGGGCATTAACCTGATCGAGTTCAGTGACGATGACCATGAGCGCCTGGAGCAGCGCGTTCATGACTTTATCGAACACTTGAACACCGACAACGGCGTACGCCGCCTAGGCCATACGTTGGCGGTGGGCAGCGAAGCGGTGAAGCGCGTCTACACCATGCGCAAGCGTTCTGTGGGCTTGCTCGGCAACGTGCAGGGCGAGGCCCGGCCGCAACCGTTTGTAGAAGACACCGCCGTACCGCCGGAAAACCTCGCGGACTACATCGCTGAGTTCCGCGCCCTGCTGGACAGCTACGCGCTGGAGTACGGCATGTTCGGCCACGTCGATGCCGGGGTGTTGCACGTGCGCCCGATCCTCGACATGAAAGACCCGCGCCAGGCGGCGCTTATCCGCCCGATTTCCGATGGCGTGGCGGCCCTGACGCACAAATACGGCGGCTTGTTGTGGGGTGAGCACGGCAAAGGCCTGCGCTCTGAGTACGGGCCTAAATACTTTGGTGCGCTGTACCCGGCGTTGCAGGCGATTAAAGCCGCGTTTGATCCGTTCAACCAGCTCAACCCCGGCAAAATCGCCACCCCGTCGCAGGTCAGCACGGCCCGCCTGACTCGCGTCGACGAAGTGCCGCTGCGTGGTGATCTGGACCGGCAAATCGACGAGCGCGTGTGGCAAAGCTACCAAAGCGCCGTGCACTGCAACGGTAACGGCGCCTGCTACAACTTCGACCCGGATGACGCGATGTGCCCGTCCTGGAAAGCCACCCGTGATCGCATCCATTCGCCTAAAGGCCGCGCTTCGCTGATGCGTGAATGGTTGCGCCAGCAAGGGGCGCAAGGCGTGGACCTGCTGGGCAATTACTCCACCGGCGTGCTGCGCAGAACCCGCAACTCGCTGGCCAGATTGCTGGGCGAGAAAGACTTCTCCCACGAAGTGTATGACGCCATGGCTGGCTGCCTGGCGTGCAAATCCTGCGCGGGGCAATGCCCGGTCAAGGTCAACGTGCCGGATTTTCGCGCGCGTTTTCTGGAGCTTTACCACAGCCGCTACCTGCGCCCGCTCAAAGACTATGCCGTGGGCTCGCTGGAATTCAGCATCCCGCACATTGCGCGCTTCCCGAAGCTATACAACGCCTTGATGAGCGCCGCGCCGGTCAAATACCTGCTGGAACGTGTGGTCGGCATGGTCGACAGCCCGCTGCTGAGCCTGATGGATTTCCATGCCGTGTGCGCGCAATGGAACGTGCAAATCGCCACGCCGAAAACCCTTTCACGGTTGAGTGACGAGCAGCGCCAACGCAGCGTGATCCTGGTGCAGGACGCCTTCACCCGCTATTTCGAGACGCCACTGGCGGCGCAATGGATCGAGTTGATTGCCCGGCTGGGCTATCAGGTTTACCTCGCGCCCTTCTCGCCCAATGGCAAACCGTTGCAAGTGCAGGGCTTTCTCGGGGCCTTTAAAAAGACCGCGGCCAACACCGCCAAAGGCTTGCTGGCATTGGAACAAAGCGGCATACCGCTGGTGGGCCTCGACCCGGCCATGACCCTGGTTTACCGCCAGGAATACGCCAAAACCCTCGAACAAGGCAGCGCGCCGCAAGTGGCTCTGCCGCAAGAGTGGCTGGTGACAGCATTGCCCGATACGCTCAAGCACGGCGCCCCGCAGGTGTACCAGTTCCTGCCGCACTGCACCGAGCGCACCAACGAGCCGGGCAGCGTTGATCTGTGGAAGAAGGTGTTTGAAGGTTTTGGCCTTACGTTGCAGGTGCTGCCCAGCGGCTGCTGCGGCATGTCCGGGACGTACGGCCATGAAGCCCGCAACGCCAAAACCTCGGCGGTTATTTATTCGCAGTCCTGGCAGCCGCTGGTCGAACGCCACATGCCGAGCGGCAACCTGATTGCCGATGGCTACTCCTGCCGCAGCCAGGTCAAGCGCCATGAAGGCAAAGCGTTGCAGCATCCATTGCAGGCACTGCTGAGCCACCTGCGCCAGTGAGGCGAGTTGTTTGAGCGGGTGATTGATGGCAGGCTGCTCGCATTCGTTGCGATGAGAATAAAAATGGATAATTTTTCCCAGATGCAAGCCTTTCTGTGGGCGCACGAACACGGCAATTTCTCGGTGGCCGCCAGGGCGAACGGAATCACCCCGTCCACCGTCAGCAAGCTGATCAGCCGCTTGGAAAACCGCCTGCAAGTGCGTCTGTTCCAGCGCGGCAACCGCAGCCTCACGCTCACTGAAGAAGGCTCGGCCTACCTGGTGAGCGCACGCAAAGTCATGAACGCCATGGCCGAAGCCGACTCGTTGGCCGAGGCCTTCCCGACCCAGGTCAGCGGCGCGTTGCGCATCCACACCATGACCACCTTCGCCAAACACCAGATCATGCCCTGGCTGCCGGAGTTTATGGCGACCTACCCAGGCCTCACCGTTGATTTGCAGGTCGGCCCACAATATGTCGACCACTTTGACCAGGGCCTGGACATCGCCATTCACAGCGGCGTGTTGCCGGACTCATCGCGTGTGGCGCGCAAAATCGGTGAAAGCGCGTGGATCATCTGCGCCTCCCCCGAGTACCTCGCCCGTAAAGGCACGCCCAATCATCCGGAAGACCTGCTCAACCACGACTGCTACAACTTTGCCTTTAACAGCGCCTGGAACAACTGGCAGTTCAGGGTCGACGGCGAAACCGTCACGGTAGCCATCAAACCCAAGGCGGTCTTTGCCCAAGGGGATTTACAGCGCGACATCGCCTTGAACGGCGGCGGGATCGTCAAGCTTGCGCAGTTCCATATTGGCGCAGACCTCAAGGCAGGCAGGCTGGTGCCCTTGCTGCAGGCCTACGACATCCCGTCCAAAGAGCCCATTTACTTGATCTACACCCACCGCAAACACCTGAGCCCGCGCATACGTGTATTCAGGGATTTTCTGGAACAGAAACTTAAGGCATCGCCTTGGGACTAAACCACCCACCGTCCCTGTAGGAGTGGCCGCCCCGTCTACGACGCCGCGCTGTCGCGCATCAAACAGGCCACCGAATATCTTCAGCATCCCCCAATCGGTTCCCTCTCCTTCGGGAGAGGGCTAGGGTGAGGGGGGCTCTTAGATAAAGATCAAAAGATCGCGAGCAAGCTCGCTCCTACAGAGCCTTAGGAATCAATCACTTATTTGTGTTTTACAAGAGTGAGCTTGCCTCGCGATCTTTTGCTCCTGGCGTGTATGCACAGCACCGTGGCGGATGGGGTTGGCGTGCACCGACCTCGCCCCGGCACCGTTTAATGGGTACGCTTAGGCCAGATTCCGGGCAATACGCGCCAACGCGCCGAGCTGCTCTGGAATGGTTCAAAAAATCATCAAACTTGCCACGGGTGCACTAAATGAATGCAATCGAGAAGCCTAAGAAGCGGTCCGCAACCGCCAAATTGAGTCGTCATGAAGTTCTTCACAATATCCGCGCGGCCGCTATCAGTGAATTCAGCCTGCACGGTTTCAACGGCGCCTCGACGCAGTCCATTGCCAAACGCGCCGGGATGACCAAATCTCAGTTGCACTACTACATCGAAGACAAGGAACAGCTCTACACCGCGATCCTCGAACAGATCTACATTAAGTGGGCCGCGCTGTTCTCCCTGGACAAAGATAGCCAGACGCCCGCGCAAGTGATCGCCGACTACGTGCGTAAAAAGCTCGATCTGGCGCTGCAAGAACCGGAATTGTCCCGTGTCTTCACCCACGAGCTGATCAGCGGCGGGCATCGCCTGCAGCCCTTCTGGGAGAACGCGACGCCCTGGACCGAGAAGAGCATCGAGCGCATCCAGAGCTGGGTGGATGCCGGCGAAATACGCGCCCTCAACCCCCGCTTGTTCCTCATGCACATCTGGGCGATGACCCAGTACTACGCCGATTACGCCCTGCAAGCAGAGCGCGTGCTGGGGCAATCCCTGCAAGTGCCGGAGCAGCGCGCAGAAATCCTCGATGAACTGGTCAATTTTGTGCTCATTGGTGCCGGTCTAAACCGCTAAACCCTCCCCCTTCACACCTCAAAAAACGTCACGCAGCGGCGCTGGCATAGACATTGCTTTTTACAAACCATTCGATCAAACCGATTGGTCAAAAAATGTCAAAAGCCGCTGATGTCCAAGTTTTCGTTCAACACCGTTACGCACTGACGCCAACTATTGACTGCTGGCGTCTGGCCCGTCGCGACGGTGCCCCGCTACCGCCGTTCAGTGCTGGCGCGCATGTCGAGGTGCAGATCGCGCCGGGTGTGCGGCGAGCCTATTCACTGTGCAGCGACCCCGCGCACACCGGGTTTTATGAGATTGCGGTCAAGCACGAAGTCGATGGCCGTGGCGGCTCACGAGCGCTGCATCAGTTGGCGCACATCGACAGCGATCTGAGCATCGGTGCACCGCGCAATCTGTTTGCACTGACCCACGAGCCGGGCCTGCATGTGCTGGTGGGTGCCGGGGTCGGCCTGACACCATTGATCGCCATGGCGCACAGCTTGCATCACTCGGGTGCAGCGTTTCAGTTGATCGCCAGGGTGCGTCAGCGTGAAGACCTGCTCTTTGCCCCGTTGCTGGAGCAAGGGCCGTGGCGCGACTGCGTGACCGTGAGCTACAGCAGCCAAGGTACGCTTGAGCTGCCGGACAACGCCGCCCATGTGTACTGCTGCGGCCCGGACGGTTTCATGCAGGCGGTCAAGGCGCATTACTCGGCGCTGCCAGACGCCCACTGGCATCAAGAGCACTTCAGCGCCAGCGCCGTGAGCACCGGTGGCGAACACGGCTACCGACTGTTGTTGTCGGCCAGCGGCCGGGAGATTGAAGTCGCCGCCGGACAGCGCCTGATCGATGCCCTGCGCGTCAACGGCGTGGCCTGCGAAACCGTGTGCGAACAAGGGGTGTGTGGCAGTTGTGTGGTGGGTTGGCAGGACGGTCGCCCGCGTCATCAAGATGAATGCCTGACCGACGAGGATCGCCAGTCATACGTTGCTCTGTGCTGTGCCGGCTGTCATTCCGACAGCCTGACACTGGAGCTCTAGCGATGGCCCTGCAGCTCACTAATCTTCGCCTTCCCGCCTGGCTCTTGCCTGCGACCTGGCCACGCACAGCGGGACAGCCTGATACGGCACGGCTCGATATCGACGACGGCATCGTGACCCGCGTGCAACCGGCCAGCGGCCCCGGTGAGGGCCTCGACTGCCTGGGCGCACTCGCTCTGCCCGGCCTGGTTGAGCCCCACGCGCACCTGGACAAAACCTACACCCGCCGTCGCTTGGGCGCGATAACCCCAGGCCTGCTGGGGGCCATTGAAGCCACCCAGGCTGATCGCGCTTTCTGGACCCCGGAAGATCTGCGCCAGCGCGCCAGCCGTGCGCTCGGGCAAGCCCGCAGCCAGGGAGTGACGCACCTGCGTACCCACCTCGACTGGTGGAGTGCCGAAACGCCTACCGCCTGGCAGGTGATCCGCGAGCTGGCCCAGGACACGTCTTTTCATCTTGAGCAAGTGGCCTTGTTGCCGCTGCCACTGTTGGCCGACAAGACGGTAGCGCAGCGCATTGCCCACACCCTGGCCAATGACACCCAGGCCCCGCGCAGCGTGCTGGGCGCGTTTATCCATAGCAGCAATTTCAATGCGCAGGCGCTGCACAACCTGCTGGCCTGTGCCGCCGAGGCCGGGCTAGATCTGGACCTGCACATTGATGAAGAACTGAACAGCGCGGCGTGCGGGCTGGCAACCGTTGCCCGTGCGGCCACGGCCATGCAGTTCCCCGGGCGGATCGTCTGCAGCCACGCCTGTGCGCTCTCGACCTACCCAGAGACTCAGGCCCAGGCCACCCTGGATGACGTCGCCCGAGCGCCCATTACCCTCGTCGCGCTGCCCGCAACCAATCTGTATCTGCAAGACGCCGTGCATGGCCGAACCCCCAGGCTGCGCGGCCTGACCCTGCTCAAAGAGGCCCGCCTGCGGGGCATTGCGCTGCTGCTGGGCAGTGACAACGTGCAAGACGCCTTTTGCCCGATCGGCAACTACGACCCGCTGAGCACGTTGCAACTGGCGGTGCTGAGTGCGCAGCTCGATGACGTATTCGACACCTGGTCGCAAACCGTGTGCCGCGCCGACTGGCTGAGCCGCGCAGGGCATGGCGCCGACCTGCCGGGCAAGGCCGCCCACCTGACGCTGCTGCACAGCACCGACCCTTACAGCTGGCCTGCCGACACCGCACGCAGCGTGCTGCACGGTGAACACGTGCCCGAGGCCTTCACCACGTATCTGCGGGGGCTGGCATGAGCGCCGCCTCGTGGCTTCAGACATCGCCATAACCGAGTTCGACCCAGACCCAACAGTGCCCACCAGGACGCCAGCGGGTCGGTAAATGCAGTACCGACCACACCCAGAGTCAATCTTGAAGTCGCCTTATCCCACTTGAGGAGCTCGCTGAGCATGAGATTTGAATCCAAGGTCCGAAATCGTTTGATCCTGCTGGCCGGCCTAGCGTGCCTGGGCAGCCAGGCCCAGGCTGCCACGCCCTTTACCTTCATGACCAACTGGTACGCCCAGGCCGAACATGGGGGGTTCTATCAGGCCCAGGCAGAAGGCTTGTACGCCAAAGAAGGCCTCGATGTGAGCGTGCAAATGGGCGGGCCGCAGGTCAATGCCATTCAACTGCTGGCGGCTGGCCGGGCGCAGTGCATCCTGAGTGAAGACATCGCGATCTTTTCGGCGCGTCAGCAAGGCGTGCCGCTGGTCATGGTGGGCGCGACCTTCCAGCATGACCCGGTCGTGGTGATTGCCCATGATGATGTCGCGACCCTCAAGGATGTGCGCAACAAAACCATCCTGATCTCCAGTTCTGTGCACTCCAGCTGGTGGCCATGGGCGAAATCGCAACTCGGTTTCAGCGACGAACACACCCGCCCCTACAGCTTCAACGTTCAGCCCTTCATGGCCGACAACAACCTGGCGCAACAGGGTTACTTGACCTCTGAGCCTTACTCACTGACCAAGGCTGGCGCCACGTTCAAGGTCTACCCGCTGAGCGAGGCGGGCTACCCGCCCTATGGCAACTCCATTGCCTGTGACAGCCGCTGGGCCGATGCGCACCCCGACGCGCTCAAGGCCTTTGTGCATGCCTCGATGCTGGGTTTCAAGCACTACCTGGATAACCCGGCGCCCGGCAACAAGCTGATTCGTGAAGCCAACCCGGCCATGACCGAAGACCAGCTTGATTACTCGGTGCAGAAACTGCGCAGCACCGGCCTGGTGACCGGCGGCGATGCACAGACCGGCGGTATCGGCGTCATCACCCCAGCGCGTATGAAGCAGACCTGGGACATGGCCGTGCAGTACGGTTTGATCGATGGCGCGAAGGTGCCGCTGGATCAGACGTACACCACCCGTTTCATCGAGCAAGCACCGGTGATGCCATGAAGATTGCCTCTCTGGTGCCCCCCGCACCCACCATGACAACCGCCAGCGCGCCGATGGCCATTGAAGCGCTGTCGGTCGAAAAGGTGTATGCCAATGGCACCCAGGCACTTCGCCCGGTCAACCTGAGCATTGCTGAAGGCGAGTTCATTACGCTCTTGGGCCCCTCGGGCTGCGGCAAGAGCACCTTGCTCAAGATGGTCGCCGGGTTGATCGAACCCAGCGACGGGCGCTTGTTGCTCTGGCGCAAGCCGGTCAACAAGCTGGCCAGCACCGGCAAACACCTCTCCTATGTGTTCCAGGAGGCCACCCTGATGCCTTGGAACAGCGTGCTTAAAAACGTGCGCCTGCCCCTGGAGCTTGAAGGTGTGCCGCCCCAGGAAGCCGACCGTCGCGTGGCGGCTGCGCTGCAACGGGTGGGTTTGGAGAAGTTCGCCGATGCGCTGCCCCGGGAGTTGTCCGGCGGTATGCAGATGCGCGCCTCCATCGCTCGCGGGCTGGTGGTCGAGCCCAACTTGCTGCTGATGGATGAGCCGTTCGGGGCGCTGGACGAAATCACCCGAAACGCCCTGGACAGCGACTTGCTGGACCTCTGGCAGCGCCACCAGTGGACGGTGATGTTCGTCACCCACTCCATTCACGAAGCGGTGTTTTTGTCGCAACGGGTGATCGTCATGGCGGCGCGTCCGGGACGCGTGGTCGCCGACATCAAGATCGACGAGCCCTTCCCGCGCGACGAGTCGTTTCGCCTCTCCAAACGCTTCAGTGAATACGCCATGCATTTACATCACTTACTGGTGGCCGCCAGTCAGGAGTCAGCCTCATGAGCGGTTCTGTCAAAGCCACACCCTGGATCGCCAATCCGGCCCGGCAACGCATCATCATCCCGCTGGTGATTGCCATCGTTCTGGTGGTCGCCTGGCAATTGGTGCTCACGGCACTCAAGGTGCCCGCCTACCTGATCCCCACGCCGGTGATGATGTTCACCGCGCTGATTCAGGACTGGGGCGTGCTCGGCCCTGCGCTGCTGTTCACGCTGAAAATCACCGCGCTGTCGTTCGTGCTGTCGGTGCTGATCGGCGTGCTGGTGGCGTTCATCTTCGTGCAGAGCCGCCTGATTGAACTGGCGTTTTTCCCCTACATCGTGCTGCTACAGGTCACGCCGGTGGTGGCGGTGGCGCCGTTGATCATCATCTGGGTCAGCAACACCACCCTGGCGATGGTGCTATGCGCCACATTGATGGCGGTGTTTCCGATCATCTCCAACACCGCGCTGGGGCTGCGCAGTGTGTCACCGGGGCTGCTGGCGTACTTCAAGCTGCGCCGCGCCAGTCGCCTGCAAGTGCTGCTGCGCCTGCGGGTGCCCACGGCGTTGCCCTACTTTTTTGCCGCGCTGCGCATCTCCAGCGGCCTGGCGCTGATCGGCGCCGTGGTGGCCGAGTTCGTCGCAGGCACCGGCGGCACCAACACGGGGCTGGCCTATCAGATTCTGCAGGCCGGGTTCCAGCTCAACATACCGCGCATGTTTGCAGCGTTGTTCCTGATTTCCGTGGTCGGTATCGCGCTGTTTGCGGGGATGTCGCTGTTGTCCAACAAGGCCATCGGGCGCTGGCACGACAGTGAATCCGACCGTGGCGCGTGACCTTTTCAACCTCTCTTTGCAGGTGTGTTCATGACTGATCAAAAAACTCGCGTCCAGGCCTTGTGTGCAGCATTGCCCGAGCTGGACTGGATTAGCAGCGCGTTCCAACTCAAACGCCTGTCCAAAGACTTTCACTGGTTCAGCCCGATCTTGAAGAACGATCTGGCTGACTGCGTGGCCGACCTGGCGGTCAAGCCACGTAACGTTGAGGAACTGCGCCAGATCGTCGCCGCCTGCAGCGCGGCGGCCATCGGTATGACCCTGCGCGGGGGCGGCACTGGCAACTACGGTCAGGCCGTGCCCTTGCAGGGCGGGCTGGTGATTGACATGGGCGGCCTGAGCGACGTGCAGTGGGTGCGCGACGATGTGGTCTGCGCCCAGGCAGGAATCCGCCTTGCAGTGCTGGAAGACGCGCTGCGTGAAAATGGCCGGGAGCTGCGCTGCATGCCGTCCACCTATCGCATGGCGACACTGGGCGGCCTGTTCGCGGGCGGTTTCGGTGGTATCGGTTCGATCACCTACGGGCCGTTGGCCGCCCATGGCACCTTGCTGGCTGCGCGTATTCTCACCGTTGAAGCCGAGCCACAGATTGTCGACATACGCGGCCCCGAACTGCTGCTGCTCAACCACAGCTACGGCACCAACGGCATCGTCCTGGAACTTGAGATTGCCGTGGCGCCAGCGCAAGAGTGGGACGAGTACCTGTTGAGCTTCCCGAGTGCCGACGCTGCCTTTCATTGCGCCGAAGCCCTCGCGCAAAGCCCCGCCATCAGCAAGCGCAACATCGCCTTTTTCGAGGCCGGCGTGGTCAATTACTTCACCGAGCTGAGCGCCTACCGCAGCGCCGAGGAACATGCCGTAATCACCGCGCTGACGCCCGCAGGCCGTGAGCCGCTGGAACAGGTGCTGGCAAGCTTTGGCGGGCATATTGCCGTGGCCAAAACCGCCGCCGAGGTACGGGAAACCGGCCACACACTGCTGGAATATTGCTGGAACCACACCACGCTGCACGCGTTGAAAGAAGACAAGAACCTCACCTACTTGCAGACCTGCTACGCGTATGGAGAGACCTGGCAACAACTGCAGGCCATCGCCCAGTGGCATGAGCCCGGCGAAGTGATGAGCCACCTCGAATTCATTCGTGACGCACAAGGCCGCGTGCTGTGCGTGGGCATGCCGCTGGTGCGCTACCAGACGCCAGAACGCCTCCAGGCGGTGATGGCGGCTCACCGCAGTTGCGGCATCCGGATCGACGACCCGCACGTGTTCCACCTCGAAGACGGCAAGCACGGTGGCGTGCTTGACCCGCAGGTGCTGGTGCTCAAGCGGCGCTTTGACCCGGCCGGGCTGCTCAACCCCGGCAAGATCCGGGGCTGGCGTTAATTACCTGACCGCACCGCCCCTGGCACTGGGGCGCTGCCTGAAACGTGTTGCTGCGAGGTTCACGCGATCATGAGTTCTACGTTCACCTATCCAGGGTTGCTTGAGGTTCAGGCCCCTGAAACGCTGTCGATGACCACCGCCGATGGCGTCCGGCTGGACGCCGATGTGTATCGTCCGATCGGCACGGGTCGCTTCCCGGTGCTGTTGATGCGTCAGGCCTATGGGCGGCGCATCGCTTGCACGTTGTGTTACGCGCATCCGTCCTGGTATGCCGCCCATGGCTACCTCGTGGTGGTGCAGGACATTCGCGGCCGTGGCACCAGCGAAGGGACGTTCCACCCGGGCCGCCACGAAGAAGCCGACGGCGCCACCGCCGTTGAATGGGCCGCGCAATTGCCCGGTTCTGACGGTCAGGTCGGGATGTATGGGTTTTCTTACCAAGGCTGCGCGCAATTGCTCGCAGCGGCGGGTGATTGCCCGTCGCTCAAAGCCGTGGCACCGGCCATGGCCCCTTGGGACATTGGCCGTGGCTGGATGTACGAAAACGGCGCCATGCAGCTCAAGCAAATGGTCGAATGGGGCGTGCAAATCAGCGCCGAAGCCTCGCGCCGCCAAGGCGATACCCAGGGTTATGCCCAGCACAAGGCATTTGCCGCTGCGCCCACCTGGCAGCAAGCCGTGTCGGCGCAACCTTCGGTGCTGACCGAACACGCCGGGCAATCGCATTACCAGGACTGGCGCCAATGGCCCGTCGACGATGCCAACTGGGCCGCGATCTCACCTTATGCCAAGGCCGAACAGATCGCCGACCGCGCCTTGCCCACCCTGTTGATCGGCGGCTGGTTCGATACGTTTATCAACGGTACGCTGGCGGCGTTCCATGAACTGACGCGGCTCAAGCACCCTGCCCTGCGCCTGGTGGTGGGCCCGTGGCTGCACTTTCCGTGGCGTCGACATGTGGGCGGCGTAGACTTCGGGCCCGAGGCCGATTTGAACACCGACGCCCTGCACATAGCGTTTTTTGATGAGCACCTCAAAGGCATTGCCCCCGCCGGGCAGAGCCGTATTCGTCTCTTCGACATGGGCACTTTGCAGTGGCGAACCTTCGCCGACTGGCCCACCCAACAGCGTGCGCTGTACCTGCAAGGCACGGGGCGAGCGAGCATGGACGTTGAAGCGGGCACGTTGGCCGAGCAACCGGTTGAGCCTGGCTGCGAATGCGTGGTGCATGACCCCTGGCGCCCGGCGCCAGCGGTGGGCGGCTGCTTCGGTCCGGTGCCCGGCCCGGTGGACCGCAGCGCCGTGGACTACCGGGGCGACGTCCTGACGTTCACCTCGCCAGCACTGACCAGCCCGCGGGTGCTGGCGGGTGATCTTTCAGCCACCGTGAGCGCCACCTGCGACCGCCGCAGCTTTGATTTGTCCTGCGTATTCTCCCGGGTGCTGCCGTCGGGTGTCGCGCAGCCGCTGAGCAGTGGTTATGTGCACCTTCGCCAAGCGCCCGAGGCGCCTGTTCAAGTGCCAATGGTGGCGACCTGCGTGACCTTGCAGCCTGGGGAGCGGATTCGCCTGTCGATTGCTGCCAGTGATTTCCCGTCCCACCCGATAAACCCCGGCACCGGGCAAAACCCGATGACCAGCCCGGCCGTGGAGGCGCTGGTGACCACCCTCGTCATCCGCTTGGGCGGTGCGGATGGGTCGTTTATCGAACTGCCGTTTCTGGCGTCCTGACGAGATCGACACCATGACTGAGATTTGTGATCCGTTCACATCACTGTTCACGAATGCGCTCGTGCATCCGGCCCCAGCGGGAACGCTCGGCGGGCTGCGGGTGGCAGTGAAAGACAACTTCGACATTGCGGGCCATATCACCGGCGCCGGCAACCCCGAATACGCCCAAGACCAGACACCCGCGCTGGCCCACGCTGACGCGGTGGTTCGTCTACTGGAGGCGGGCGCCTCCATCGTGGGCAAAACCCACATGGACGAAATGGCCTACAGCTTGATGGGCGTCAACAGTCGGTATGGCACCCCGATCAACCCGGCGGCAGTCGACCGGGTGCCCGGGGGGTCGTCCTCGGGATCGGCGGCAGCCGTGGCGGCTGGCCGGGCCGATATCGGCCTGGGCAGCGACACCGGCGGTTCGGTGCGCCTGCCTGCATCCTTTTGCGGGCTGGTGGGCTGGCGGCCGAGCCATGGGCTGTTTTCGCCGCAAGGCATGCTGGGTCTGGCGCCCAGTTACGACGTCCCGGGTTTTTTCACCCGCGATTTGGCCACGTTGACGCGGCTGGCTAACGCGCTGTGCGAGCCAGTCGCTTCGGGGGCACCGGCTCGCTGGGTGGCGCCGACCGATTTATGGGCGCTGTGCAGTGCCCCGGTGCAGGCAGCCTTGCGGCCTTACCTGCCGCAAGGGTGTGAACAACGGGTGCTGTTCGACCCTGAAACACGCGACAGCTTGCTACCGACTTTTCGCACTCATCAAGGGTATGAAATCTGGCACTTGCTGGGTGAGTGGATTACTCGGCGAAAGCCTGCCTTTGGCCCGGGGATTAACGAGCGGTTCCAGGCGGCGAGCCAACTGAGCGAAGCGGCCTTCAATGGTGCGCGCAACCAGCGCACCGCCATCCGTGAAGGGCTGCAGCGAGTACTGGCAGACGGCACGGTACTGGTTTACCCCACCGCGCCGGGGCCCGCGCCGCTGCGCACCGCAGCACAATCGGGGCTTGAACAGTATCGCAACGCGGCGCTGACCTTGCTGTCGGTGGCGGGCCATGCCGGGTTGGTGCAAATCACCTTGCCATTGGGCAGCCTGGAAGGTGCGCCATTGGGGTTGTCGTTTGTCGCGCGAGCGGGCTCGGATCTCGAGCTGATTCGACGGCTAGCCAGTTCCTATCAAACATAAAATAAGTGATTGATTCTAAAGACCTTGTAGGAGCGAGCTTGCCTCGCGATCTTTTGATCTTGATCTAAGAGCCCCCTTACCCTAGCCCTCTCCCGAAGGAGAGGGAACCGATTGGGGGATGCTGAAAATATTCGGTGGCCTGTTAGCTGCGCGACAGCGCGACGTCGAAGACGGGACGGCCACTCTTATCAAACACAGAATAAGTTATTGATTCTAAAAACTTTGTAGGAGCGAGCTTGCTCGCGATCTGTTGATCTTGATCCGGCTTTTGATCTTGATCTAAGAGGCCCCGTTAAACCACGCTGGCCGAACGCAGGCTTTGCGCAGAGGGGTTGGGGCAAAAAGCGTTTGGTTACTTTGCGCTTTTTCAAAGTAACGCGGCGTAAGGCCGGAACCCTAAGTGGCCGTTGCCGCAACAATGGATATGTACCCAAGAATACCGAGGTGGATGGTTTTACGGCTGCACGCAGCCGATCGCAGCCGATCGCAGCCTTCGTACCTCGTCAGCGACTACAGTGGCCTGTTAGCTGCGCGACAGCGCGGCGTCGTAGACGGGGCGGCAACTCCTATCAAACAGAAAATAAGTGATTGATTCTAAAGACCCTGTAGGAGCGAGCTTGTCTCGCGATCTTTTGATCTTTGCGTGTATCCGCAGCATCGTGACGGATGGTTTTACGACTGCTGCGCAGCCGGACGTAGCCTCGCAAGGCTCGTCAACGGCTACAGGGTTGGCATGCACCGACCGTTCTGTAGGCGCTGGCGCCCCGGCGTCGAAAACCGGGCTCCTTTCACCCCGTTTCGGTGGTGCGCAAGAGCGCCACTTTGAGGCTTTCGGCAAACACGCTGGCCATGGCGGACATGCCTTTTTCTTTGCCCACCAGCATGAGGCTCTGGGGCTTTTGGGTGAACTCCTGCACGGGGATATACACCAGGCGCTTTTGCTGGCGCTCGGAGTCGATGTCGAACAGGGTCAGAAAGGTGATGAAGTGACCGGACATGGCCAGGCTGCGCATGGTTTCAATGGCGTTGGTTTCTACGCAGGTGGTCAACGATGGCGGCGCCTTGGACAACACGCGGTCCAGATAGGGCCGAATGGCGGTGGTGCCATCCGCCAGGATCAGCGGGTAGTCCATGCACTCGGCAATGCGCAGGGTCGAGCGCTCGGCCAGGGGGTGGTCCGGCGCCATCACCGCGCCCAGGCGGGCAATGGAGTGGCTCAAGTGGATCAACCCCGGCTGGTTGGCAAAGTCAAAACCCACGCCCAGGTCAGCCGCGCCGGAGGCGACCGCTTCGAGGATTTCCTCGCCGGTGGTCATCAATTGCAACTTGATGGTCACGCGCGGGTTTTTCTTCAAAAACAGCGATACGGCGCCGGGGATCAGGCTGGCCGCCAAACCGCTCATGAAACACAGGGTGACTTCCCCGCGCCGCAGGCCCTTCAGACTATCGATCAGGGCCTGGGTGCGCGCCATGTCTTTCAAGGTGTCGCGGATGTGCCGGATCAGCACTTCCCCGGCAGCGGTCAACACCAGGGTGCGGGCGGTACGGTTGAAGATCGGGGTGCCGAGGTCTTCTTCCAGGGCAATGATCTGGCGGCTGATGGCCGAGGCAGAGACGTGCAACCGCTCGGCAGCCTGACGGATGGAACCGGTGCGTACGACCTCGTCGAGGTAGTTGAGGATGCGGCTGTGCATGAGCATTTCCATGTGAACTTAAAGGCAACACCCTATCAAGAATTTGATGCTTTTAATGCAGCTTTCTCACGTTCATTATCGGCTTGACATCGACAGCAGCTACCCGCGAGTCCGGGCTGCCATCAGCAGAGGGAACCCTCATGAAAAGCTTTTCGTTTCAGCAGGCACAGGCCGCTGAAGTTTTCCGGATCAGTCCAACGGATACCAACTACTTTGCGGTGCTGTTCGACCCGGCGAAGGATCAGGTGGAGTCGATTTTCGTGATCGAGATTTTTAACCTCGGCGGCGCCACGCCGCCGAACTCCCACACCCTCGCCCACGAATTCTTCTTTGTGTTGTCGGGTGAAGGCGTGGCCGTGTCGGACGGTGAGCAACTGTCTATCCGCAAAGGCGACAGTTTGTTACTGCGCCCTGGCAGCGAACACGTGATTCGCAACACCGGCCCGAACAAGCTCTACACCCTCACCGTTATGACCCCCAACGAAGGGTTTGCCGAGCTGATTCGCTCCGGCACACGCGTTGAGCTGGACGCCGAAGACCTGCGGGTACTGCGTGGTGACCAGGCATGACGCAACGAGTTCGCGCTGCATCGCTGGTGCAACTGGGGGCCAGCCCGGCTGGCGCCTGGCAGGTGAGCGCTCAGAGGGTCGACATGGTGCGCAAGGGTGCAGAGCCCAGGCCGGTCAGTGTGACCGACAACCAGCGCGAGATCCGCTTTGACCTGACGAAAACCGCGCTGCTGGTCATCGACATGCAGAACGACTTTTGCCACCCCGAGGGCTGGCTGAGCTCCATCGGTGTCGACATTTCGCCAGCACGGCGCCCGATTCAGCCGCTACAGGCATTGCTGCCGGTGCTGCGGGCCCATCAGGTGCCGGTGGTGTGGGTCAATTGGGGCAATCGGCCCGACCGGCTCAACCTGCCGCCTGCGGTCTTGCATGTATACAACCCCGATGGTCGCGGTGTGGGCCTGGGTGATCCGCTGCCCGGCAACGGAGCGGCGGTCTTGCAGGCGGGCAGTTGGTCGGCACAGATTGTGGATGAGCTGACCGTCGAAGCAAGCGATGTTCAGGTCAACAAGTTCAGGATGTCAGGGTTCAAGGACACCGATCTGGACAGCATCCTGCGCAATCTGCAGGTCAACACTCTGCTGTTTGCCGGGGTCAATGCCGATCAGTGCGTGCTCTACACCCTGCAAGATGCCAACTCGGCGGGTTATGACTGCATCCTGCTCGAAGACTGCTGCGCTACCACCTCACCTGCGTATTGCATGGCGGCGGCGGTGTACAACACGCGCCAGTGCTTCGGGTTCGTGGCCCAGTCCACAGAGCTGATCAAAGGTCTTTCTGATACGAGGTGTGAGTGATGCAACAACTGACTATCGGCCCCTTCGCTGTCGATTCGGCGCAGGTGCTCAGCGAGGTAACGGCCCAGTGTGATCGTTATGAAACGGCCCTGATGGACAACGACCTGGAAACCCTAGACGGCTTGTTTTGCGATTCGCCGGTCACCCTGCGTTATGGCGTGGGCGAGAACTTGTACGGCATCGACGCCATTCGCGACTTTCGTAAAGGCCGCACGGGCGGCTCGCCCAAACGCGTGGTGACACGGCGTGAAATCACCTGCTTCGGCGACGCCGTGGCCATTTGCAACCTGGAATTCAAACGAGAAAACACCGCCGTGGTGGGTCGACAAAGCCAGACCTGGCTGCGCACTGACGCCGGTTGGCGAATTGTGTCTGCCCACGTGTCGCTGATGGCGGCAACGTCATAGCCCTTGAAGGAGTGAAACGCATGAAATTGAAATCGCATTGGTGGTGGGATCTGACGGCACTGGATTTCGCCCGCCTGGACATGCACAACATCGTGGCCGTGCTGCCGGTGGGCGCGGTGGAACAACATGGCCCGCACTTGCCGGTCAAAGTGGACAGCGCGATCAGCAACGGCATTATCGAAGAAGCCGTTCGCAACATGGCCGAGGACTTCCCGGTGCTGGTGCTGCCCACCTTGTCGATCGGCAAGTCCGATGAACACATCGACTACCCCGGCACTTTGACGATCTCTGCCGATACCCTGGCCCAGCTGTGGTTTGAAGTCGCGCAAAGCGCGTACCGGGCGGGTGTGCGCAAGATTGTCTTCGTCAACGCCCACGGCGGTCAGCCGCAGATCATGGAGGTCGTGTGCCGCCGTTTACGCATCGAGCTGGGGATGATGGCGGTCGGTTGCGCCTGGTACTCCGTGACCGAGATGGGCGACTTGTTCAACAAGCATGAACTCAAGCACGGCATCCATGCCGGGGAAGTCGAAACCAGCATGATGCTGTACCTGCACGGCGACCTGGTGGACATGGACCACGCCAAGCATTGGGAATCGCTATCGGTGGGGCTTGAGAAGAAAGGCGGCATGCTGTCCCCCGAAGGCGCCGTAGGCTTCGGCTGGCAAGCCCAGGACCTCCACCCCAGCGGCGCGTGTGGCAATGCGGCGGCGGCAGATACCGAACGCGGCGAAATACTGGTTAAACGTGCAGCCACTCGAATAGTGACGTTGCTGGAAGAAGTATCAGCGTTTTCCATGGAGCATTTTGCCAATAAGCCGGACTCCACGGCGCACTGATCCCTGTTGCATTTACATAATAAAAACGTCGCAGTCTGTAATGTCAGGTCGATGATCACGGTCATCGGCTGCATGACTGAATGAACGTAAAAGCTATTTATAACTTTGAGTGTTAAACGCAAAAACTGCCATTAAGACGCTGACTGGAACAGGCAGCGCGAACCTATTTAATTATTTGGAGCACTCTAATGGCGCCTCGCAGTTTTTCGGCTATCACTCACGTTATTGGTCTAGGCGGCTTTCTCATGTTGAGCGCAATAAGTAACGCGGCAATGGCTGATGCACCGGGCACATCCGCCGAGGCTGACGACCTGGCAGACATGTTGACCCAAGGCACAGTTTCTGGCGCGCTGCGCCTGCGTTACTACACGGACACCAACGCCTACTTCGTCAAACACTTGAATCAGGACACTGTGGGTTATGGCGGTTTTATCAAGTATGAAACAGCGGCACTGAACGGTTTCCGATTGGGCGCAAGTTTGATTGGTCAAACCACAATCAATCGCCCCGATGATAAAGCCAGTACCTTTCCCGATATTGGTACCGATGTGGCGAACGTGGGCGAGGCGTATATAAGTTGGGAACATGATGACTTTAAAATCACCGCCGGTAACCAGCGCGTCGATCTGCCCTTTATCAGTGATTACGACTGGCGAAATGTACCAATCCTGTTTCAAGGCCTGAACGTGCATTACGGTGACAAAGACAACTTCTTGTCGCTGGCCCGTTTTTATCGCTGGAAAGGCTGGGGCGACGACCGTTTCTCCAAGACCAACACCTATTCCACCACCGAAGAAACTGCAGGCGTGGCGGTGATCGGCGGCGGTCGTGCAGTGACCATCGGCGACCTGAAGTACAGCGGCCAGTTATGGCACGAGCATTACTATGACTACACCAACCTGAACTACGGCGAGGCTCACGTGGCCAAGGTGACGGGCGATTGGCGGCCTAATGCCGGGATTCAATACATGCGCGGAACAGGTGATGGGCGTGAACTGGCCGGCAAGGTCGACAGCACCACTCTCGGCGCGCAACTGGGCGTGGACTACAAGGCTTACAAAGTTGCCCTGGGCTATGACCATATCCAGGCAGCGCCCAACGCTTATAACAATGGCAGCCTGGTCACCCCGTATGCCCACAACACCGCCGGCGGCCCTTACTTTGCAGCGCCGTTTTTCACCAGCCCGCAGGATCTGGGCTCTGGTAACGCCTACTCGCTGGATGTGAGCACCAGCGCCACGCAAAACCTCTATGTGGGCACGCGCTACTCGTACATGGACCTGACGCCGACCGCCGGCACCAGCAGCATTAACCAGTCCGAATACCTGCTGTATGGCATTTATTCGTTTGACGGCGCCCTCAAGGGCTTGAGCGTGACTGATTGGGTGGGGGTACAAACCTCGCCGAAAAAGAGCGACTTCTTCCAGAACCGTCTGGAGCTTAACTACGCCTTCTAGGGCCGCCTGACGCCGCGCCCGGCAGTAGCGGCCGGGCGCGGTTTGCACGGGTTTTGTACTGGAGAAACACGATGTTTAATTCCGTCCGTGGTCGGCGCGGTATCGCGGTGGCGCCCCACGCCCTGGCTTCACAATCGGCCCTGGCGATTTTGCGCGAAGGCGGCAATGCCGTCGAAGCCATGGTCGCTGCGGCGGCCACCATTGCCGTGGCTTACCCGCATATGAACGGGATCGGTGGCGACAGCTTCTGGCTGATGTCTCTGGCCACGCCGACCGGCCCCACCCTCATCGGCGTGGAAGGCTGTGGCAAGGCCGCGGCAGGGATCAGCGCCAACCATTATCAGGGCCGCTCGGCCATCCCGTTTCGCGGGCCGGATGCGGCGCTGACCATGGCTGGCACGGTCAGCGCGTGGGAACGCAGCCTGGAGGTGGCCGCACGCGAGGTGGGCGCACACATCCCCCTGCCGCGCCTGCTGGAAGATGCGATTTTCTACGCCCGCCACGGCGTCCCGGTGACCGCCAGTCAGCACCGCAGCACCCTCGCCAAGGCGGGCGAGTTGCGGGATGTATCGGGGTTTGCCGAGACTTTTCTACACGCAGGTCAAGTGCCCGAGGTCGGCAGCCTGTTCCGGCAACCGCGCCTGGCGGCGACCTTCGATCAACTGGCACACGCCGGGCTGGCCGACTTTTACCGTGGCGACCTGGCGCAGCAGATGTCGGCAGCGCTTCAGACCGCAGGCAGTCCGCTGCGCCTGGCCGATTTCCAGCAACATCAAGCCATCGAGTGCCGTCCGCTGATGCTGGAGCACAGCCTGGGGCGGGTCTACAACATGCCGCCGCCCACCCAGGGGCTAGTGTCTCTATTGATTCTCGGGCTGATGGACCGCGTCACCGGTAGCACGTCCGACCCGTTCGGGCCTGATTACGTGCATGCCGCTGTCGAGGCGACCAAACAGGCGTTCAAGGTACGTGACGCGCACATCACCGACCCTTTGCACATGCAGGTCGACCCGGCGAGCTTTTTACAGCGCCCTGTTTTGGATGATCTGGCCCGGCGCATCAACCCGCATCAGGCGGCGGCATGGGGCGCTGGCAAGGGCCCCGCTGACACCGTGTGGATGGGCGTGATTGATCAGCACGGCAACGCCGTCTCCATGATCCAGAGCATTTATCACGAGTTCGGTTCGGGGATTGTCTTGGCGGACAGCGGCGTCAATTGGCAAAACCGTGGGGCGTCGTTCTCCCTTGATCCGGCTCACATCAATTGCCTGAAACCGGGCAAGAAGCCCTTTCATACCCTCAACCCGGCCTTGGCTCACCTAAACGATGGCCGCGTGATGGTGTACGGCAGCATGGGCGGTGACGGCCAACCGCAAAATCAGTGCGCCGTGTTTACCCGCGCCGTGGTGCATGGGCTCAACCCCCAGGCGGCAGTCAGTGCGCCGCGCTGGTTGCTGGGGCGAACTTGGGGGCAGTCATCCGACACGTTAAAGCTGGAAAACCGTTTCGCTGCGGACACGGTGCAACGCTTGCGCGAAATGGGCCACGAGATCGAACTGCTCGAAGACTTCGACGAAACCTGCGGGCATGCCGGGTGCGCGTTTAGATCCACCGATGGCAGTGTGGAAGGCGGAGCAGACCCAAGGTCTGACGGCGCAGTAGCGGCTTTTTAGCACGCCACCACGCAAAAGGGGCAGCCACAACGGCTGCCCCTGCTTATAGGTTAGAAGGTCGGCGGCGATACCGCGCTGACGACGATGCACACTTCATCAAACGGGTTGCGCATGCGATGCGGCAGACGGCTGTCAAAGTAGTAAGCATCCCCCGGCGACAACACGCGGATCTCATCACCTACGGTCATTTCCAAACGCCCTTCAATGACGATGCCGCCCTCTTCGGCGTCGTGGGAATACAGCTCTTCGCCTTCTTCACCGGTGTCTGCACCCGGTTCGTAACGTTCATGGAGGATCATCATCGAACTATTTTCGAGATTCGCTCCCACTTGCCTGTATGATAGCTTCTTGCCATCAGCGAGTTCGACCAGCTCATTGGCTTTGTAAAACACGGCGCGGTCAACCACCGCCGAGTCGGAAAAAAACACGCTGAGGGTGACGTTCAAGGGCCTGAGCAAACGCTTGAGGATGCTCACAGACGGGCTGGATTTATCCCGCTCGATAATCGAAAGCGTGGCATGCGGCACACCGGCCAGCTCTGCCAGGCCCCTGATCGAGAGACCTCGACTTTGTCGTAACGCCTTGAGCCTTGCGCCTACGGTGGCGGTCTCCAAAACCTCTGGTGGGCTTTCAGGGAGCTCTTCCCGGATATGCGGGCTTCGCCCTGTCGCCGATGTTTCTGTCACGGTGAATTCCTTAGCTAAACGGCACCCGAGCGGGCCAAAGTTTAATGTGGACCTTGAACTGCCGAATTTTCTTACACGGTAAAGGCAACTTAAACGCACCAGGCCGGGTAATCCCGTATCCTGTTGCACACTCCAGGCGCAGCAAAGTAGCACGGTTTCAAACAGGCTCATCCCTGAAGAAAACGTTTATTACTCTAGCTAAAAAAAACACCGACAGTTGGGTTTGTCAGTCTTTATTAAATTTTAGACGTGAGAAAACAAACGCTTACCGTTTATCGGGCGATTCAGGGTTTAAACCGTCAGCGAAAATAAAGCTTGCCTGGAGACACTACCAGTGGTAAAAATTTTTACCACTGAATCACAACATCTGCGTAGAGGCTAATAATGCATAAATCACGCCACGCTGTTGCAGCATATGGACTTGCCCTCATTGGTTTAGCAGCTTCCCAAGTTGCCACTGCCCGTGATCTAACGATTGTCTCCTGGGGAGGCAACTTTCAGGACGCACAGCGCGAGCTGTTTTTTGCACCTTTTGCCAAACAAACCGGCAAAAAAGTACTCGACCAGAGCTGGGATGGCGGAGTGGGCGTGCTCGACGCCAAAGTCAAAGCCGGCAACCCTAACTGGGACGTAGTCGAAGTAGAAGGCGAAGACCTTGTGCTGGGCTGCGAGTCCGGCCTCTATGAAAAAATTGACTGGGCCAAAATTGGCAACAAAGCTGATTTTATTCCCGAAGCCGTGAGCGAATGCGGTGTCGGCAACATCGTCTGGAACACCGGCCTGTCGTGGGACGGTGACAAGCTCAAGACCGAGCCAACCTCATGGGCCGACTTCTTTGACCTTGAAAAAATCCCCGGCAAACGCGGCCTGCGCAAAGGTCCTAAATACGCACTTGAGTTCGCGCTGATTGCTGACGGGGTCAAACCTGCCGACGTGTACACAGTGTTGCGCACCCCGGAAGGCGTCGATCGTGCTTTCAACAAACTGGGCACCATCAAGTCGGACATCGTGTGGTGGGAAGCCGCAGCACAACCGCTGCAAATGCTGTCTGCCGGTGACATCGTGATGAGCTCGTCGTACAACGGCCGCATCACCGGTTTTAACACCAACGAAGGCAAAAACTTCAAGTTCCTGTGGAACGGCAGCGTATCGGCCATCGACTCCTGGGCTGTGCTCAAAGGCAGCGAGAACAAAGCCGAAGCCATGGACTTCATCGCCTTCGCGAGCAAGCCAGAAGCACAGGCCAAGCTGCCCAAGTACATTGCTTACGGCCTGACCAACAAGAACGCCAACGAGTTCGTACCGGCAGACTTGAAGCACACCCTGCCAACCACCCCGGAAAACCTTGCGCAATCGATCCCTATCGATGTCGAGTTCTGGGTTGAGAACATCGAACCGCTGACCGAGCGTTTCAACGCTTGGGTCGCCCAGAAGTAAACCCCCGCCTCTTGGTCACCCTGCCACCGGTTCCCCGGTGGCAGGTCCACGACGTTATCTGCGCGCCGGTGCCTCTCATCATGATGAGCGTGCATGCCCTGGCGAAGATGCTGTGCGCCTGCTCTCAAGTGAGGATGGTTACGTGAAACACTTGGTCAGTTTTAAAAATATTCAGAAGACCTACGACGGCATACGCCCCGTGGTCAAGGATTTGAACCTCGATATTAAAGAAGGCGAATTTGTCACCCTGCTGGGCCCGTCCGGGTCGGGCAAAACCACCAGCCTGATGATGCTGGCCGGCTTCGAAACGCCGACCCATGGCGAGATTTACCTGAACGACAAGCCGCTGCATAACCTTGCGCCACACAAGCGCAACATCGGCATGGTGTTCCAGAACTACGCGCTCTTCCCGCACATGACCATTGAGCAAAACCTGGCTTTTCCGCTTTCTGTCCGCAAAATGAACAGCGTCGACAAAAAGCACAAAGTCAGCCGCGCCCTGGACATGGTGAAACTCACCGATTTCGCAAAACGCTACCCCGCGCAACTGTCGGGTGGCCAGCAGCAACGTGTCGCCCTGGCCCGTGCGCTCGTATTTGACCCCAAACTGGTGCTGATGGACGAACCGCTGGGCGCGCTCGACAAGCAATTGCGCGAGCACATGCAACTGGAAATCAAGCACCTGCACCAGCAGTTGGGCCTGACCGTGGTGTACGTGACCCACGACCAGAGCGAAGCCTTGACCATGTCGGACCGCGTGGCGGTGTTCAACGACGGCGTGATCCAGCAGATCGACACCCCGACCGCCATTTACGAGGCCCCGAACAAAAGCTTCGTGGCGCAATTTATCGGCGAGAACAACACCTTGCTCGGCACCTTTATGTATTGCGACGAGCAGTATGCCGTGGCGCGCCTGGATGACGGCAGCCTGATCCGCGCCGTGCCGGTGGCCGAGTGCCAGCCGGGCGACCAGGTGGCCCTGTGCATCCGCCCCGAGCGGGTGGTGGTCGGCCCGGCGGGCAGCACACCGCTGACCGCGCGCATTCAGGAATACATCTACCTGGGCGACCACGTGCGCATGATCACCGAAATTGCCGGGCAGCCGAACTTCATGGTCAAACTGCCGGCCTCGCACATGAACAACAGTTGGACGGTAGGCAGTTCGATTTCACTTTCCTGGTCACCAGAGCACATCCGCGCTCTGGACGTGACCAAGCACTGAGATGTCGATCATGAGTCAGTCCGCCGCCAGTCAATCCGGCCAGCCCCAGGAGCAAACGCCCACTCTCAGGGCCAAGCTCAGAAAGTCCGAACGTTCTTACACGTTCAAATCCCTGCTGCTGATCGCACCGCTGTTTCTGTTTGTGCTGGTGTGCTTTGCCTTCCCCATCGGCACCCTGCTCTCGCGCAGCGTCGACAACCCCGATGTGAACACCGCGTTGCCGACCACCGTTGAAGCGCTGGCTTTATGGAAAGGCAAATCGTTGCCCAACGAACACACCTTCGAAGCGCTGGTCATCGACTTGGCCAACGCCAAAGAGAACGGCCAGATCGGCGCTTTGGCCAAGCGTTTGAGCTATGAAATTCCGGCTTACCGGACCCTTATCACTAAAACCCTACGCAACCTGCCGGCCAGCGACGTGGCTTCCAAACGTGACGCGCTGATTGCCATCGACAGTTCGTGGGGCGAGCTTAATTACTGGAAGGCCTTGAAGCAGGCATCGGCGCCGCTGACACCTTACTTCTTGCTGGCCGCCCTTGACCAACGGATCGACTCTGCCACCGGCAACATCGTCAAGGCCGACCCGAACCAGTCGATCTACGTGGACATTTTTGCCCGCACCTTCGCCATCGGCGCCGTGGTCACCCTGCTCTGCCTGGTGCTGGGGTTCCCGGTGGCGTACTGGTTGGCCACCCTGCCCGAGGGCAAAAGCAACCTGCTGATGATCTGCGTGCTGCTGCCGTTCTGGACCTCGCTGATCGTGCGCACCGCCGCCTGGGTGGTGCTGTTGCAGTCCGATGGCTTGATCAACCGTTCGTTGATGTTTCTGGGCCTGATCGACGCGCCGGTGCAACTGGTGTTCAACCGCACCGGGGTGATCATCGCGATGACCCATGTACTGCTGCCGTTCATGATCTTGCCGCTGTACAGCGTGATGAAAAACATCCCCGGCAACTACGTGCGGGCCGCTATTTCGCTGGGCGCGCACCCGTTCGTGGCGTTCTGGCGGGTGTACGTGCCGCAGACCTTCGCGGGCTTGGCGGCCGGTGCACTGCTGACCTTCATCCTTGCCATTGGTTACTACGTAACCCCAGCCCTGGTAGGCGGTGCTGCGGACCAGATGGTCAGCTACTTCGTCGCGTTCTACACCAACAAAACCGTTAACTGGGGCATGGCGTCTGCACTCGGCAGCCTGCTGCTGATTGCCACCCTGTTGCTGTATGGGGTGTACGGCAAACTTACCCACCCTAACCAGGCGAGGTCATAACCATGCTGCCGCCTTATGCCTCCAAAGCCGAAAAACTGGCCCGCTTCGGTCTGGTGACGGTCTGCCTGTTGGTGCTGCTGTTTTTGATCATCCCGGTGCTGGTGATTATTCCGCTGTCGTTCAACTCGTCATCGTTCCTGACCTACCCGATGGACGGGTTTTCGTTGCGTTGGTACGAAGAACTGATGTCGTCCCAGGAGTGGCGTCAGGCCTTTAAAAACAGCTTTATCATCGCCCCCGCCGCCACGGCACTGGCCATGATCTTCGGCACCCTGGCGTCGGTGGGGCTGTGCCGGGGCAACTTCCGCTTTAAGGGCGTGATCATGGCGTTTCTAATTTCGCCCATGATCGTGCCGCTGGTGATCGTTGCGGTCGGTCTGTACTTCTTCTTTGCCAAGTTGCAATTGCTTAACAGCTACACCGGTCTGGTGCTGGCCCATGCCATGCTCGGCGTGCCGTTTGTGGTCATTACCGTTAATGCGACGTTGCAGGGTTTTGACAACAACCTCAGCCGGGCCGCCGCCAGCCTCGGTGCCCCGCCACTGACGGTGTTTTTCAAAGTGATCCTGCCGCTGATTGCCCCCGGCGTTATCTCGGGCGGGCTGTTTGCGTTTGCCACCTCGTTTGATGAAGTCGTGGTCACGCTGTTTCTGTCCAGCCCGTCACAGCGCACCTTGCCCTTGCAGATGTTCTCGGGCATTCGAGAAAACATCAGCCCCAACATTGCCGCGGTCGCCACCATCATGGTCATCCTGTCGGTATTAATGCTGCTGACCCTCGAAGTCCTGCGACGACGCAACGAAAAACTGAAAATCAAACAACAATAACCCATGCCGTACACCTGCCCGGGCCCAACAGCCCGGGGCGGGTAACTCTTGTCCAAATTCAGAGGTTTTTATGCCGAATCTAGTGGGTGATGTTTCCAGCGCAGCCCGCATCCTGCCTGATCTCAAGGGTGAAAAACTGTTTATCCGCAACGGCAAAGGCGCCTACCTGTGGGATGACCAGGGCCGCCAATACATCGACACCGCGCTGGGCTTTGGCGCGGTGTTGCTGGGCCATTCCAATGACGCCGTCAATGCGGCGGTCGTGCAGGCACTGAGCGACAGCGCGGCGCCGTCCTGGGCCCATGTGCGTGAGCATGGCGCGGCGACGGCACTGGCCAGCCACACCGGCGAACTGAGCAAAGTCATCTTCACCAACTCGGGCAGCGAAGCCGTGCACCTGGCCTGCCGCGCAGCGCGGGCCTACACCGGTCGCGGCAGAATCGCCAAAATGGCGGCGGGTTTTGATGGCTGGTTCGATGACATCAGCTACGGCAACGTCACTTCCAAAGAAGCGAGCTTTAGCGACGGCAAGCGCCCGTCTACAGAGCGCACCACCTTGCTGCGCTTTAACGACTTTGACGATGTTGAGCGCCTGTTTACCGAAGACAGCAATATTGCTGCGGTGATTCTGGAGCCGATGCTGGCCAATGCGGGCTGCATCATGGCCTTGCCGGGCTACCTCAAACACGTACAAGACGTGGCCCACCGCCACGGCGCACTGGTGATCAGCGACGAAGTGCTGATGGGCTTTCGCCTGTACCCGGGCCTCGCGGCCCTGCAAGAAGGCCTGGACCCGGACATCGCCAGCGTTGGCAAAGCCATTGGCAATGGCGTACCGGTGTCGGCGGTCGTCGCCAAACCGCACATTTTCGCGGGGTTTGAAGAAGGCCGGGTCATACGCGGCGGCACCTTCAGCGGCAACCCCATGGCCTGCGCGGCCGTGACCACCACCCTGGCGCAACTGGACAGCGTTGACTACCCGCAACTCATCGCCCGTGGCGACGCCTTGCGAGGCGCCATTGAAAGCATCTTTAAAAGTCACGGCATCACCGTGAGCACCAGCGGCTACGGCAACGTATTTGGCATCTGGTTAGGCGAAGTGGTCCCGAGCACCTACGAACAGGCTGCGCAAATCGCCAACCCGTCGTTCACCAAAGCCCTGCACCTGGCATTGCGCGAAGCGGGCGTACTGATCATGCCGTCGCCGTACGGCCGGTTGTACATCTCCTTCGACCACACGGACGAAGTGATCGAAGAAATCAAAACCGCGTTCGAACACGCGGCGATTGAATTGAGTGCTGTGTATAGCGGTTGATCTTTTGATCTTGGCTATTTTTACGGCCGCTGCGCGCCCGATCGCAGCCTCGTACCTCGTCAGCGGCTACAGGTGCGCAATTCAACTGTAGGAGCGAGCTTGCCTCGCGATCTTTTGATCTTTCGCAGCCTTCGTGCCTCGTCAGCGGCTACAGGCGTACGCGGTCAAAGCGTAGGAGCCGCCGAAGGCTGCGATCTTTTGATCTCGGTCTTTTTGCGGCCGCTGCGCGCCCGATCGCAGCCTCGTACCTCGTCAGCGGCTACAGGTGCGCGATACACCTGTAGGAGCGAGCTTGCTCGCGATCTTTTGATCTTGGCCTTTTTGCGGCCGCTGCGCGCCCGGACGTAGCCTCGCAAAGCTCGTCAACTGCTACAGGGGGGTGCGCGATACACCTGTAGGAGCGAGCTTGCTCGCGATCTTTTGATCTTGGCCTTTTTACGGCCGCTGCGCGCCCGGACGTAGCCTCGCAAGGCTCGTCAACTGCTACAGGGGTGCCACGTCTCACGTAAAACATCTCTGCTCGCGCAATAACGTCTCTAGCTCTTTTGTCGGCAATGGCCGGCTCAACAGGTAACCCTGGACTTGATCACAGCCGTTCTCGGTCAAAAACGCCAACTGCTCACAGTTTTCAACACCTTCTGCAATCACTTGCAAGTTGAGGCTGTGGGCCAGTTCGATGATGGTGCGGGTAATGGCCGCGTCTTGGGCGTTGTGCGGGACTTCGCGGATAAAAGCGATGTCGATTTTCAATTTATCAATCGGGAAACGACTCAGGTAAGCAAGGCTCGAATACCCCGTGCCAAAGTCGTCTATGGAGATCTTCAGCCCTAAATCTCGCAACGCCAGCAAACTGGCGATGGTCTCCGGGGTGTTGAACATCAAGGAGCTTTCAGTCAGTTCCAGCTCCAACCATTTAGCCTCGATTTGATGTTCATCCAGCGAACGCTGGATGTCTTGCACAAAATCCCCCTCGGCTATTTGCTGCGCCGAGACGTTGACCGCTACTTGCGACACGCCCAAACCGGAACGCTGCCAACAGGCAATTTGCCTGCAGACACTGGCAATCACCCACTGCCCCACCATGGAGATAAGCCCCATGTCTTCCAGAATCGGCACAAACACCGACGGCGCCACGCTCGGCAAACCCGGGCGATGCCAGCGCAACAGCGCTTCAACCCCGCACAGGGTGCCGTCGCGCAGGCTTATTTTCGGCTGGTAATACAGCTCAAACGCCTGCTTGCGTACCGCATCACGCAACGCCGTTTCGAGTTCTTGGCGGGCCTGCACTTCGACGTTCATTTGCGCGGTGTAAAACCGGTAGGTGTCCCTGCCCGCCTGTTTGGCGCGATTCATCGCGGTGCTGGCCTGTTTGATCAGCCGCTCGGCGTCGGCGCCATCATCGGGGTACAGGGCAATCCCGATGCTGGCCGTCAGGGTCACGTCTTGCTCCTGAACCCTGAACGGCTCACGCAGCACTTCTCGAATACGGTCCACGATCTGTTTGGGCCCCGTCTGGCCTTTACGGATCATCAAGATCAAGGCCAATTCGTGACCGTCCATACGGCCCAAGGTATCGGAGACGTTAAGGCAGTTGGACAACCGACGACAGAACTCAGCCAGCACCTGATCACCAATCAAATGCCCCCACACGTCGTTGAAGCTTTTAAAGTCATTCAGATCGACCGTGCACACCGCCAGTTGCCAGCCTCTAAGCTCGGCCTGGGTCAGGCCCATTTGCAAGGTGGTGTAGAAAAGGTTGCGGTTGGGCAAGCCAGTCAGCGGGTCGTAGTTGGCCATTTTCAACAGGCGCTCGTCGCTGCCCATGGCGGAACGAAACCGCTCAACGTCGATGGTGCGCTTTTGCAATTGCTGCTCGAGCATCAAGGTGTGTACCACCTGATGATCGCCAAAGGCCTTGAGCCTGAGCAGGTTGCGCACCTTGAGCCACAGCTCATCATTGACCACCGGCTTGCTGAGCACCTCTTCGGCGCCCGCCTCCAGCCCTGAAAGCCGCGCGCTTTGCTCGCTGAGGCCCGACAGCATGATGATCGGGATATTCGCGGTCGCCACGTTCGCCTTGATGTGGCGGGCCACCTGGTAGCCGTCCATGCCCGGCATCATGGCATCGAGCAAGATCAAGTCAGGCGGTTGCCTGGCCACCATGGCCAGGGCCATTTCACCCGAAGGGGCACTGAGCGTTTGATAGCCCTGATCCTCCAGCATGATCGCCAGCAGCTTACGAATGACTTCGTCATCATCAACAATTAAAAGTGTGGCCGGCGTTGTAGGCATGAAGAGTCCTTAATTCAGTGGGCCTGGGTTCCCAGCCTTGATCGGTCTTCGGTCGGTTTATCCACCGTGTTAAACCCCTTACCACCGGGGCTCTCGCTTTTAGTGGGTTGGAGTAAAGCACCGTTCTCAGGGTTTCTCCACGCGGGCGCTTTACAAAATCTGTGCCAGCCGCCACCGGGCCAAGGCTTGTTTCAAATAAAGCCAATATTCAATCGAAACCGTTACCGATTTAAGCAATGGCAAACAGCCACAAACTGCGATAACAAACGTCAGCAGCACTTAAAAATCAGCCGTTTCGTACGACAGTTCGCTTTCAATTGAGCGAAACTTCCGAGAAAATCCCGTTCGCTTGCGCCTGTCCAGTTCGAGGCATAGTCTCGGCCCATCGCTGTCCATCAGCGGTTGGGTTTAGTCGCCCGGCAAGTGATCAGGCGCAAGGCGCCACCTCCGTGAGGCGTTTTTTTTCGGCCCGCGTTTTATGGTGGCCGTGCGCAGGGCGCCTTCGGGCGCGCCGGGTTTCCTGATCACCGGTCGACTAACCTGCGTACGGCTGCCACCCACTCGTTTAGTCGCGACAGGTGACAGCTCCTTTAAGTGATTAGGAGATGCACCCATGAAAAAGATTGTCCCCGATCCACCCACCCTTCCCTTGCTCGATGCTGCCCAGTGCAACGATGTGCTGTTAGACCGTGCGGCCGCCGAACGCGCGCTGGACTTTTACCTGCTTGAACCCAAACCTCCACGACACGTGGATCTGGCCACGTACGTCATCCCGGACAGCGTCAATTTAGAAGCGGCTTTGGCCCAAGCGTCAGACTTGTTGCGCTGCGCGGGTGCCTCCGCGAGTGAGGCAGGAAATGGCATGAGCGGGCACGCGCGCAGTTTGGTGTTATCGACCGTGCACCTGGTGGAGCTGGCCAGGGCGTACGTCGATAAGTCGCTGGATGGCTTAACCACGCACTAAAGCAGCACGCGCCTGCTTGGCGACAGGCGCGACAGCCCAACATGTATTAATGCAAAACACTCAGCCCACCCGCCACAGTTGATCCAGCCGCGTGGTATAGCCCTGGCTCATCAAGTCACGGCGCATGGCCCACTCCGGATGGCTCGGCACACTGGCCGTACGCAACGTGCCACGCCCCCAGCGCCCGTTGATCTCGTCCAATACCGCCATCACCCGCGACGCCTCCGCAGGCTGGTTAATCGCAAACAGATCATCGGTAAACTCGCCCGGCTGGCGCAGGTCCAGCAACAACACCTCGGCCTTGCTGTATTTAAACCCCGGCCGAAACACCAGCTCCACCGCATCAACCGCGGCCTTGGTGAGCAAGCGTACGTCGTCGGTCGGGTACGGCAACGTCACCACCACACCGTTGGCGTATTTGGCCTCATCGGGGTTGAACATCCCCGTACGAATACTCACCCGCACCTTGCGGCAATAAGAACGCTGGGCCCGAAGCTTCTCGGACGCGCGCATCATATAAGTCGCGACCGCTTCTTTAATGGGCGCCATGGCGGTCAGGCGCTTGCCGAACATGCGGCTACAGCAGATCTCTTGCTTGGGCGGGTCTGGCTCGTCCAGCTCCAGGCACGACGTACCGGCCAACTCGCGGGCGGTTTTCTCCATCACCACGCTAAACTTTTTACGCAGCATCCATGGCTCAGCACTGGCCAGATCCATGGCCGTCATAATGCCCATGCCTTGCAAATGCAGCGTCATGCGCCGGCCCACACCCCACACTTCAGCCACCGGCGTATTACGCAGCACCCAACTGCGCTCACGCTCGCCACACAAATTAACCACCCCGCCAGTGCGCGCCTGCAGCCGCTTGGCCGTGTAGTTGGCCAACTTGGCCAGGGTTTTGGTCGGGGCAATGCCCACCCCTACCGGGATCCCTGTGCACTGCACAATTTTGCTGCGCAACTGGCGCCCCACCTCGCTGGGGTCGGTGATCCCGGTCAAGTCAGCAAAACACTCATCAATGCTGTACACCTCGACGGCGGGCAACTGAGACTCGATCAGGCTCATCACCCGCTCACTCATATCGCCGTACAGCGCATAGTTGGACGAGAATGCAACAATCCCCAACGCCTCCAGCCGATCCTTGATCTGAAAATACGGCTCACCCATTTTTATGTGCGGCTTGGCGTCATAACTGCGCGCAATCACGCAGCCATCATTGTTGCTCAGCACCACAATCGGCACCTTGGCTAGGTCCGGGCGAAACACCCGCTCACAACTGGCATAAAAACTATTGCAGTCAATCAGCGCAAACACCGCAGGCAACTTAGTGGCCATGGCTGCGCACGCTATACGTAATCACACCCCAAATAGACAAATCATCGCCCTCCAGCACATGGTGGTCGGGGTACTTGGGGTTTTCGGAGCACAGCACCACCCGCTTGCCCCGAATACACAGCCGCTTACAGATCGGCTCGTTATTAAGCAGAGCCACCACCACATCCCCGTCTGCCGCCTCAATAGAACGATCAACCACCGCCAGGTCACCCGAAAAAATCCCCACCCCCTGCATGCTGTCGCCATCAATCGTCACCAGATACACATGCGGGGCACGCAGGCTTAACACCTCATCCAGCGAGATGGGCTGCTCCATATGGTCCGTCGCCGGCGACGGAAACCCCGCCGGGATCTTGAACGTACACAGCGGCAAGCGAACGCTGCCTTCAACAAGAGGACCCAAGAGAGAGAAACCCATGACACGCGCCTTTCCATAAACTGTACATGCATACAGTAGACTGCGACGTAAGAGCCCGGTCAATTTTTATGTCAGAAATTTCGACAGGTGGAGCCAGCCGCATCCTAAATTGGCAAAACGCATACCCGACCTAAATACTCTGCTTTATCGCTGTGCGATATCTGGAGCAATTGCACTAACTTGAAGCGAACATCAGATTCGCCTTAACACATTTAGCGCGCATTAGTAGTGTCAAACTCTGCAATAAGGCGTAATGCAACGCTATTTACCGCCTATCGCTTAATTTGATGTTTTGATATCAACATCAATATCACAGTGCCACCAACACTAAATTTAGGTGAATAGTCATGCAACTTCTGAAGAGCCAAGCCGCAGTTAGCGCCGGATATAAGTAAACAGTTCTACCGCGAGATCGCCCGTGGCCCCTGCACCGGCACCCGTACAGTCAGGGCGATGAGCGGGCAGCACCCCGCACCAGAACAGTGCGCACGTTGCCATTTAAAAGGATGGACATCCGCCGATGCACACCCAAGTGGGTGAGCACAAACCCAGGCCCGCATAACGTGCCCTGCAAGCCGCATAAATGCTCATCTGCACCGTAGAAAACAGCGCACCAGGCTTACCTGCCAAAGCAGCGTAACAGCACCTAAGGGGTTGATTTGAGCGAGAAAAAAGCCCGTAAAATGTTATTTTTTGTCAAGCTAAAATCGTTGAAAAAGGCTATATATAGCCCCCTGTGTTACATCTTGTACATAAAGGTTGCTCTTAGAGACCCTTCGCCGTTAAAATTTTCGGCACCTCCAACTTCACACCGGCCTTATCTGTAATTAAAACAGAGGGAACTGTTGCCTTGTGAAGGCCATGTCCACATAGCAATTGCTGCACATAGGCTTTTATAGACAGGTACAACCATTGCCCAAACGCGGGCATGGTGGTCGTGACGATTAGTTGAATGCTCTCGCCGGCTGAGCATATTTGGCACAAAGGAAGCTGCCTTGTTTAAACGAATCTTGATTGTCTGCGTCGGCAACATCTGCCGCAGTCCTACCGCAGAACATATGCTGCGGGTCGCCCTCGCCCCCTCCGGCATCGCCGTGAGCTCTGCGGGCTTGGGCGCCTTGGAAAACCACGCCATCGAAAAAAACGCTCGTGCTGTCCTTGAGAGCAAAGGTCATGTCCTGGGCGACCACAGCGGTACCCAATTGAACTCTTCTCTGATAAATGACTCGGATCTCATCCTTGTCATGGAGAAGAAACACATAGACGGTGTACTGAAAATCGCACCGGAAGCACGCGGCAAAGTCTTGTTGTTAGGCAAATGGCAAAACAACCGTGAAATCGACGACCCCTATCGCCAGGGGAAAGCCGCCTTCGACCATGCGTACGCGCTGATTGAAGAAGCTGTAAACGCATGGGCACAGCGCCTCAAGCGCTGAGCTAATTCTTGAATACTGTGAAGAAAAAGAATCGAATTATGCAGCAAGCTCCCGTGACAAAGTCCCATGAACACGAAGATGACAACGACGAAATCGACCTTATGGGGTTGCTGGGCACGCTGATCGACCACAAATGGCTGATCGCAGGCGTGACCGGCGTATTTATGGCTGCGGGCGTGGCGTATGCGCTCTTGGCGACACCGGTGTACCAAGCGAATGCGCTAGTTCAGGTTGAGCCGAAGAAGGGCGATCCTTTGGGGTTTTCTGATATAGGCAGCATGCTGGGTAAGGAATCACCATCAACAACAGAAATTGAGTTGATAAAATCGCGCAAAAATATCGGAGCAACGGTTGATAATCTGAAGCTGGATATCACTGTTGAACCCAACCGATTCCCACTGATTGGGGAATTTGTTGCGCGTCGCTTTAAGCCAGAAGCCGATGGCGATGTTGCCAGCCCAGTACTAGGAATGAACAGTTATGCCTGGGGTGGTGAACAGCTCAAACTTGCCAAATTGGAATTACCCCAAGAACTACTCGGAAAGAAACTGAGTCTGGTGAGTGGAGTTTCAGGAACGTTCACTCTTCTTGATGATGACGACAACCTTTTAACTAAGGGTAAAGTCGGCCAATATATCAGTGAACATGGCATAAACCTACAAGTAGAAACTCTCAACGCTAATGCTGGAACTATATTTACTGTTGTCCGAAATTCTCGTTTCAACACCATCATGGACCTCCAAAAATCACTGGACGTGGCTGAGCGCGGAAAAGACTCTGGCATGTTGGGTTTGGCCCTTGAAGATAAAAATCCAGCAGTCGCAATCCAGACATTGAATGAAATTGCGCGATTATATGTGCAGCAGAACGTTGACCGTACTTCTGCTGAGACCGCCCAAAGTCTTGGTTTTCTGAAAGATCAACTGCCGCAAGTACGCAAAGATCTTGAAAAGTCTGAAAACGCCCTTAATGCGTTTCAGATCCGTAGTAAATCAATTGATATAAGTCTCGAAGCAAAAGCCATTCTTGATCAGATCGTAGCGCTAGATACCAGTATCTCTGCTTTAAAATTGCAACAGGCAGAGATGGATCGCAAATTCACCCCACAACACCCTGCTTATCGGGCGCTGATGGGACAACTTGCTGAACTGATCGCAAAACAGAATCGCTTGGCAAAGCAAGTTGCTGGCCTGCCAACCACTCAACAAGAGCTATTGAGCCTGACTCGCGACGTGAAAGTCAGCACCGAAATTTACACCCAGTTGCTTAACAAATCTCAAGAACTTGATGTCATGCGTGCCGGCGCTGTTGGCAACGTGCGCTTGATCGACACTGCAGATGTAGACCTGCTTAGTCCGGTTAAACCTAAGAAGTCGTTGATCGTAGTTATCGCCACCTTGCTAGGTGCATTTTTGGGTATAGGCTATGTATTGTTCCGCAAGGCGCTTAACCGTGGTGTAGAAAACCCAGACGATATCGAGAAACTCGGTTTACCTGTTTATGCTTCGATTCCTTTTAGCTCGTTGCAAAAGGTAGAGGACGATAAAAGCACTAAAGGGCGTGGCACTCGCGTAACTCCGCTTCTGGCCAGCAGTCACCCTACGGACTTGGCAGTTGAGGGTTTACGCAGCCTGCGCACAAGCCTGCACTTTGCAATGCTGGAAGCCGACAATAACCGCCTAATGATTTCCGGCCCAAGCCCTAAGGTCGGTAAATCCTTTGTTTCCTCTAACTTAGCAGCCGTTATTGCACAATCAGGTCAACGTGTGTTGCTGGTCGACGTAGATATGCGCAAAGGCTATATCCATAAAATGTTCGGCTTCGAAGTCGAAAATGGTTTATCAGATCTTCTTGCCAAACGTTGCGACTTAAATACAGCTACTCACCAAACGGACGTGGAAAATCTTTATGTAATTACCCGCGGTCAAGTGCCTCCAAATCCGTCGGAGCTGCTGATGCACAAGAACTTCACCGAGTTCCTTGAACAAGTCAGTGCTAATTATGATCTTGTCATTCTCGACACACCACCATTCTTGGCCGTTACTGATGCTGCTATTGTTGGACGCCAATCCGGCACCAACATGATTGTCACCCGCTTTGAGCTCAATCCAGCCCGCGAGGTTGAACTTACCATGCGGCGCTTTGCACAAAATGGTATTGATCTAAAAGGTGCCATCTTCAACGGTGTCGAAAAACGCGCATCAGCCAAATACGGCTATGGTGCTTATGGTTACTACAACTACGAATACAAGTCTGACAGCGTCTAATACCGTAAATTTACACCCGTTAACGAGCGTCTTTGACATTCAAAGACGCTCTTTCAGCACATTAGCAACAAGCAATATCGTTATTACAAAATGATTTAATCGCTTTCAGGGACTGGCGAATAATCCTGGGGCGGTAGCGTGCCTAAACCTATATAACTCGCCTTGCTTATCACTAATAAAATCTTTACACCAAGACAATTAGTCTAAATTTTATATATTTTCACCACCCGCTTTACGTTTAAAGGGAATCGACATGAAAGTCACAGTATTTGGCATTGGATACGTCGGTCTGGTTCAAGGCGCAGTACTGGCCGAAGTAGGCCACGACGTTGTATGTATTGATATCGATGCCAACAAGGTCGAACGCCTTAAGCAAGGTCATATCCCTATCTACGAACCAGGCCTCGAAGCCTTGGTTAAAGAAAACTACGCTACCGGTCGGCTGAACTTCACCACCGATGCTGCTGCCGGGGTCAAGCATGGCGAAGTGCAATTTATCGCCGTAGGCACCCCGCCCGACGAAGATGGCTCAGCCGACCTTAAATATGTTCTGGCTGTGGCGGAAACCATTGCTCAGCATATGGAACGCCCGCAAATCGTCATCGATAAATCGACTGTCCCCGTCGGCACCGCTGACAAAGTTCGTGCGCGCATCTCTCAGGTGCTGGCTCAGCGTCAACGTGAAGAATTGGCCTTTGACGTCGTATCCAACCCCGAATTTTTAAAAGAAGGCTCTGCTGTAACAGACTGCATGCGCCCCGATCGCATCGTAATCGGCACCAGCTGCACAGCCACCGAAGATGTGATTCGCGAGCTATACGCGCCATTCAATCGCAACCACGAAAAAATCATCGTCATGGATGTACGAAGCGCCGAACTGACCAAGTACGCCGCTAACTGCATGCTCGCTACAAAAATCAGTTTTATGAACGAAATGGCTAATTTGGCAGAAATGCTGGGTGCAGACATTGAGATGGTGCGCCAGGGGATTGGTTCTGATCCACGCATCGGCTATCAGTTTTTGTATGCCGGAGTGGGTTACGGCGGCTCCTGCTTCCCCAAAGATGTGCAGGCATTAATACGTACAGCCGATAGCATCGACTTCGACGCTAAAGTGCTCAAAGCTGTAGAAAGCCGTAATGATGAACAGAAGTCTGTTCTGTACACAAAGATATCTAAACACTTCAATGGCGACCTGAACGGCAAGACCTTCGCGCTCTGGGGCCTTAGCTTTAAGCCCAACACCGATGATATGCGCGAAGCACCTAGCCGAGTATTGATGGAAGCTCTGTGGAAAGCTGGTGCAAAAGTCCAGGCTTTTGACCCAGAAGCTATGGAAGAAACCCAGCGTATCTATGGCAGCCGAGATGATCTGAATTTATGCGGCACCAAAGAAGCGGCCCTCAAAGGAGCTGATGCGCTTGTAATTGTTACAGAATGGCAAGCGTTTAAAGCGCCAGATTTCGATTTTATCAAACATCAACTGAAGCATTCATTGATATTTGATGGCCGGAACCTATTTGAACCTAAACGCATGACGTCCAAAGGTTTTATTTATAAATCCATTGGTCGATAAATAATATTTATTTTTAGCGACTCTGGAAGCATTATTCGTAAAAACAAAATATCTTACTAAAATCCGTGAAACGCCTTTCGCGCCGAGCAATGGTTTGAATGGAATCCAAATGAAAAACCTACTACCTGACTGGATCTACTTTCAGTTGGTTTACGTTAAAAACTACAAGCGACTTGGAAATTTCTCTCAACCCCAAAAATTTTCGGAAAAACTATTCGCAAGAATCCAGAACCCTTTGCCTGCCTTCAGTATGCTAGCTGATAAAGTGAAAGTTCGCGAATACGTGTCAAAAACTGTAGGTGATCAGTATTTAATACCTTGCTATGGTACTTATGAGAGGTTAACTCCAGAAGACTTTAAAAACCTACCAGAAAGTTTTGTCCTCAAAGCTAATCATGGTGCGGGGCAAGTGCTCGTTGTAAAAGACAAATCCACACTATCACCTGAATCAGTATGCAATCAGGCAAACAAGTGGCTGAAAGACAACTATGGTGACGAATCAAGAGAAAAACACTACTTAAATATTCCCCGGCGATTACTGGCTGAGAAAGCATTATTGCAAGAAGGTAATTCTCCAGACGACTACAAAGTCCATGTATTTAACCCTCGGGACGGTCGAGCACCACACTGTTTCATTCAGTTAATGAAAGGTCGCAACGCTATATTAAGTCAAGCAATATATCTAAGCGACTGGACTAAAGCTCCATTTTGGCGTGCTGGTTATAGTGCAGTACAACAGAAAGACAACTCCCTGCGTCCAATATGCCTTGAAGAAATGCTAGAGGTTGCTATTAAGTTGACTGGCACCCTTGGATATGCCCGAGTAGATTTCTACGTTCATGATGATCGTTTATATTTTGGCGAGGTGACACTAACACCTGCTGGGGGACGCGTACGATTCGAACCCGCCGGATTAGATGCTCATTTAGGGAAGCTTTTTTCTTGGCCGGATAGAATGTCGGACTAAGCGGAGAACATTGATGAGTTCTTTACGCAAAAAAATATTCCGTAATCTGTCAGGATACGGTTATTCACAAGGGGCGACAATTGTTGCCCAAATCGTTGTCGTTCCTTTTTTTCTGGCCGCCTGGGGAGTCAGACAATATGGTGAATGGCTGGTGCTCACCAGTATCCCCATGTTTCTCTCACTCATGGAGCTGGGCGTCGCACAAGCCTCGGCTACTAGAGCCTCCTTGGCTTCGGGCTCTCAAGATCTACCAGCTATCAGGCGTATATTAGATACAGCCATGGCATTCAGCTTAGGAACAGCCGGTAGTGTTGCGTTGTTGGGAACGTTTTTAGCGATAACTGTTCCTTGGAGCAGTACACTAAAGTTATTAGAAATAGACTCCGAAACTGCGCGCTCTATTTTTATTTATATGTCCCTTTATCTTGCAGGAAATTTTTTAGCAGGTCCTATAAGTGCTTGGATGAAAGCAATGGATCGTACAGCTCTTTCAGCTGTATGGATGGCTAATCGTCGAGTCGCCGAAGTAATTGTTACAACTGTGGCGCTCTTGCTAGGCGCTAAACCGATAGATCTTGCAGCATCTCTCATGATTACATCATATGTAACAGTACTCATTTGCTACATAGTTGCACTGAGTCAATCTTCATTTGGAGCGATGACTATAAAACATGCTAGCAAGATGGAACTTCGTATTGTTTTATGGCCGGCAATATCATTTATGGCCATGCCCTTGGCACAAGTTGTTACGTTGCAAGGGGGGCTGCAATTGCTGAATGCTCTTTCTGGCGGCACTACGGTAGCAGCGTTCTCGATGGCAAGGACATTGGTACGCCTACTAATGCAAGTCGGGATCGTACTAAATAATGCTCTACGCCCAGAAGTCTCAAGACTGCTAGGTCAGAAGCAAAAGAAAAAAGCAATAAGCGTAGTAAGAAATGGCTCGTACGCAGCTGCTGTTCTCATGCTTTTCGGGATTGGAGGAGTTGCTTTAATCGGCTCACAAATACTAGATATTTGGTCTGGCGGAAAAGTTCAGCTACCTGAAACATTCTTAGTTCTACTATCTCTTCACGCAGCAATTAATGTACTCTGGTACGTACCATCAACTTATCTTTTTGCTCAAAACAAACACGGCAACATATCATGGCTTTATATGGGCTTCTCAATAATATCGCTATTTTTATGGTGGATTTTTTCTTCAAAAATTACTGCATTAACTGGAGTAGCATTAATGATGATGCTTCCCGAGCTACTAATGACTGGAATAGTATTAGTATCGATTTTTCAGTTAAAAAACCTAAGCCTTAGAAAGGCACAACAAAATAGTTAGATGAATAATTACTTTATAATCCAAAACCACAGCAATATTGACGAAAAACTTGAAAGTACGACTCCACTCAAAATAATCGAAGTGTTTTTTTGTTGCGTTACCGAAACGTAGATGCAGTTCTAGTTCTTGCTGCATTGTGTAAACAAGTATGTGTTTGGCGAAGAAGGTTAGGCCGTGCGAACCAACTTCCCAAGCCTCCTCACAGAAAAATTACCTAATCGAATGCCGTTTGGCCAAGTAGCGCCAAAAAGCACGAAAAAAGTTTATTGAGTCGACTGTACCACAAGATCAAATATGTGGGAGCAAAGATTACCGACAGGTTTGAGCATAATTTCCATTTGGCAACACCTTATCGCAATCTGCAAATGCGTTTTTTTATAAATCGCGAAGAAATTATTTTGTCTAGTTGAAACTACGAATAAATCTACAAATCTTGAAAAACATTCTAGTAGGCGCGCATGCAATATATATTTCTCAACCGCGCGAAGCGCTACAATTGAAAATTGTCAAAAATTAACCGTGCAAATTCTTAGATTACTAGACCACACACAATACTTATAACTCTAGGCCGCAATTACATTGATCATCGAGCTATTCATAGCATACCTAAGCAATAAGCCTGGAAACTTTAACCATAACATTCAGATTCTATAAAATTATGCCCTCCTCTAATTTAAAAGCAATAACACCTAATTTTCCACACGCAAAAATAGCTTTTTGCTATCATTTTTTTCCTCACTACAGAAAAGGAATAATCGAGGAAATATTAAAAGAGTTACCAGCGGATTTCGTAGGAGATGATAGAGGTGTAGAAGGCATAAAAACATTTGATTTCCCTGATAGTAAATCTTTCTCCGTAGCAAAATGCACTTACTTCGGAAAAATAATGTTCCAGCCTAAAATCTTATGGATTGCATTAACTGGAAACTATTCAACGTATATATTCTTGGCAAACCCTAACCACATAACAACATGGATAGGAGCTGCAATTTGTCGCATCAGGAACAAGCGAGTTATATTTTGGGGACATGGTTTCAAATCGCAAAACCAAACAAAAAGTAACAAAATCAGGAAGGCATTTTTCTCCCTTGCGAATGCGTTTTATACGTACGGGTATAATGCAAAAAAAAATGCTTTGAGCATGGGCTTCAATGAGAAAGAGATACACGTTGGTTTCAACTCATTAGACTATTCCTCTCAAATCTCAGTTAGAAATTACCTACAATCCAAGCCTTTAAAAAGCACCTCATTACCTGACACCTTAAATATTTCATGTATTTCTCGCTTAACATATACGTGCCGATATGACTTACTATTTGATGCAATCGCACTTGCCCAAAAAAACTCTTCTGTAAATTACAAAGTAACCATAATAGGTGATGGACCAGAGCGTTTAGCATTAGAAAACAAGGCCAAGAAGTTGGGAATAAATAGCGTTTTCCTTGGACCTATTTATGAAGAACAAAAAATAGCTGAAACTCTTTATAACTCGGATGTAACTATATCACCAGGAAAGATCGGACTTACAGCCATGCATAGCCTTATGTATGGAACGCCAGTAATAAGCCATGACGACATTATTAGTCAAATGCCAGAAGTAGAAGCCATTGTCCCAGGTCGCACTGGAGAACTTTTCCGCCACAACGATTTAGATAGTTTAACTGAAACTCTTATATCTTTTCCCACGCGCTTTCGGGACAGAAGTAAAACTCGTAACGACTGCTTCGCAATGATGGATCGTATATACAATCCAAAAAAACAGCTTAATGTTTTAAAAATGGCAATAGATAACATCCCAGCGACAAAAGGTGATGATGCATTTAGTCTTTTCAATGATGAGATCCATAAATGACTTTACGCGAGATAATTCGTTCGCTTCGACGCGTATACTGCCATCGCCGATTACGCTTACGCTCTGTACATTCTACATTCCTTGCTTGTACAAACTCATCTATATCAAAGGACCTTAAAGCTGGAGCATATAGTTACATCGGCCCTAACTGCGAAATCAGCCCCGGTGTTTCGATAGGAGCTTATACAATGCTTGGCCCATCTGTGAAAATTATTGGAAACGATCACATTTTTGACATCCCAGGAACCCCTATAATTTTTAGCGGCCGCCCAGACTTTAAACCCACTAACATAGGTCGAGATGTTTGGATTGGCGCTAATGCCGTCATAATATCTGGAACTACAATTGGGGATGGCGCGGTGGTAGCAGCCGGAGCCGTTGTGACAAAGGATATAGAACCATTTAGTGTAGTGGCAGGGATACCAGCTCGTGTTATCAAAAAAAGGTTCCAAACGTCAGAAGAAGAGTCTATTCATTTGAGTGCCTTAAACAGCGATATACAGCATGGCAATTACGGCAATAAAATCGGAAAATAAAACCATCAAGAATTAGATCCTACTCCATGATTATCAAAGATAACGACCCATATACATCAGCATCTTTTTCTTTTGCTCACCGCTTGAAACGCCAGTTATGGAATACTACTTATCTGTTGCTTTTTAAATTTAGTCCTCGACCTCTTCATATCTGGCGATCGATGCTATTGCGTTTATTTGGTGCAAAACTAGGTAAAGGCGTACATATTTATCCCGGCGCTAAAATTTGGGCCCCATGGAATTTAAATGTCGGAAATTATGTTGGCATCGCAGACGGTGCAAACATATATAATATGGATCTTATTAAGATTGGTAGCTATAGTGTCATTTCTCAAGGAGCGCATCTCTGCGGAGGATCTCATGACTACAATAGCTCAAATTTCCAGCTTTTTGCCAAGCCTATAATACTTGGCGAGCATGTTTGGGTCTGTGCTGAAGCATTCGTATCTCTCGGGGTGACAGTGCCAGATGGCGTGGTTATCGGAGCTAGATCGTTAGTAACAAAAACCATAACAGAACCATGGAGCGTATATGCAGGACATCCTGCAAAACGAATAGGCGCGCGCACAAGGAATTAGTTGTGAAGATAAATTCTGGCAAAAAAAATAATATCGGTCTGTCCGCTATCATTCTTACGTACAATGAAGAGCTCCATCTAGAACGCGCCCTAGCATCGATCAGTGAATTCGTCAGTGAGATTTTCATTATTGACTCTTACTCAACTGATCGCACATTAGAAATTGCACACGCATTCGGGGCTACTGTATTACAAAATAAATTCATCAACCAAGCGAAGCAGTTCCAGTGGGCGATGGATAATACGCAAATTATAGGGGATTGGATTTTAAGGCTGGATGCCGACGAGATAATTGAACCCGACCTCGCTAATGAAATAGTTCACAAACTCCCAACACTTTCATCCGAAATTGTCGGCATAAACCTCAAACGTAAACACATTTTCATGAACCGCTGGGTGAAGCACGGTGGTCGCTATCCATTAATAATGCTTAGGATCTGGCGCAAGGGGTATGGTCATATTGAGAATCGCTGGATGGATGAACACATTGTAATTTCAGGAGGAAAAACCGTAACTTTCAACGGCGGCTTCTCCGACCACAACCTTAAAGATTTAACTTTTTTTAATGACAAGCACAACAAGTATGCGACCCGTGAAGCAATAGAGATTCTTAATCAGCGCCTGAATCTATTTCCACGTGACCACTCTGTCACAACAGGCACTACTTCACTACAAACCGCTGCTAAATTTTTTATAAAAGAACATATATATAACCATATCCCTTTTACAGTAAGCTCAACACTTTACTTTATATGGCGCTACTTCTTTCAACTAGGCTTTCTTGACGGCCGCTCCGGCTTGGTTTATCACTTTTTACAGGGCTTTTGGTATCGTTTCCTTGTAGGTGCGAAAGTAATGGAATTAGAGCAGAGCATTTCACATCTCAAGGATAAAAACCTTATTATAGATGAGCTTTCTCGAATAACTGGTCACTCTTTGAGGCCAGAAGCAAATAACTAAAATAAAGATAAACGTAGTCAATCCCCGCAATCACTACACTAAGAATTATATAGGATATAAACAATGAAGAAGCGCGCGCTCATCACCGGCATTACTGGCCAAGACGGATCTTATCTAGCAGAATTGCTGCTGGAAAAAGGCTACGAGGTACATGGTATTAAACGCCGCGCGTCCTCGTTCAATACTCAGCGCGTCGATCACATCTACCAAGATCCGCATGTTGATAACCGTAATTTCGTACTGCATTACGGCGACCTAAGCGACTCTTCTAACCTCACCCGTATCATCCAAGAAGTACAACCGGATGAGGTGTACAACCTGGGCGCTCAGTCTCATGTCGCGGTGAGTTTCGAGTCCCCTGAGTACACGGCCGATGTAGATGCCATGGGCACTCTGCGTATCCTCGAGGCCATTCGCCTACTGGGTCTGGAAAAGAAGACTCGCTTCTATCAAGCGTCAACTTCCGAGCTATACGGCTTGGTTCAGGAAATCCCGCAGAAGGAGACTACTCCCTTCTATCCACGCTCGCCGTATGCCGTGGCCAAAATGTATGCCTACTGGATCACGGTTAACTACCGTGAGGCGTATGGCATGTATGCATGCAACGGTATTCTGTTCAACCACGAATCACCGCGCCGTGGTGAAACGTTTGTCACCCGTAAAATCACTCGCGCACTGGCAAATATCAGCCAAGGTCTGGAGCAATGCCTGTTCCTAGGGAATATGGATGCGCTGCGTGACTGGGGCCATGCCAAAGACTACGTGCGCATGCAATGGATGATGCTGCAGCAAGATGTGGCTGAAGACTTTGTGATTGCCACTGGCGTGCAATATTCGGTGCGCGAGTTCGTAAGCTGGTCTGCCGCCGAGCTGGGTATCACCCTGCAATTCGAAGGTGAAGGCGTTGATGAGCAAGCCATTGTAGTGAAAATCGAAGGCGACAACGCCCCTGCTCTTAAAGTCGGGGATGTCATTGTTAAGGTTGACCCTCGCTACTTCCGCCCTGCCGAAGTGGAAACCCTGCTGGGCGACCCAACTAAAGCCAAGCAGAAACTGGGTTGGGTCCCTGAGATCACCGTTCAGGAAATGTGTGCAGAGATGGTTCGCGAAGACCTTAAAGTCGCGCAGCGCCACGCCTTGCTCAAAGAACACGGTCACGATTTGCCGGTTGCTGTGGAGAACTGAGCATGACGCGTGATCTGAATCAAAACATCTTCGTTGCTGGCCATCGTGGCATGGTCGGGTCCGCGATTGTTCGTCGATTGCAAGCGCTGGGGTACAGCCGGATTATCACGGCTGGCCGGGATACGTTGAACCTGCTTGACCAGCACGCAGTACACGCTTTTTTCAAAGAGCACCAGATCGATCAGGTCTATCTGGCAGCGGCAAAAGTGGGCGGTATTCAGGCTAACAATACTTACCCGGCAGACTTTATCTACGACAACTTGATGATTCAGGCCAACATTATTCAGGCCGCGCATCAACACAATGTTCAGAAGTTGCTGTTCTTGGGTTCGTCTTGCATCTACCCGAAACATGCTCAACAGCCAATGCGTGAAGAGGCATTGCTAACGGGTGTGCTAGAGCCAACCAACGAGCCTTACGCAATTGCCAAGATTGCGGGGATTAAATTGTGCGAAAGCTATAATCGCCAACATGGTCGTGACTACCGCAGTGTCATGCCGACCAACTTGTATGGGCCGCATGACAACTATCACCCAGAGAACAGCCATGTGATACCTGCCCTGCTGCGCCGCTTTCATGAGGCCGTGCAGCGCGGCGACGATGAAATGGTTATCTGGGGAACCGGCACGCCGATGCGCGAGTTCCTGCATGTCGATGACATGGCCGCTGCCAGCGTGCATGTGATGGAACTGGATGACGCTACTTATCAGGCCAATACCCAGCCAATACTGTCTCATATCAACGTAGGCACAGGTGTTGACTGCACGATCGGTGAGTTGGCAAAGACCATTGCGAGCGTGACAGGGTTTTCTGGCAAGTTGACCTTCGACACCAGTAAACCTGACGGCGCGCCACGCAAGCTGATGGACGTTTCACGCCTCAAATCTTTGGGTTGGCAAGCGAGTATCGGCCTGGAGGATGGTTTGAAGGACGCCTATGACTGGTATGTCACCAACGTGCAACAGGCGCGGACCCACTGATGAAAATACTGCTCTACGGCATTAACTACAGCCCCGAACTGACCGGTATTGGTAAGTACAGCGGTGAAATGGCAGCCTGGTTTGCTGCACAGGGGCATGAGGTACGAGTGATTACCGCCCCACCTTATTACCCGGACTGGAAAGTCTGGACAGGCTTTAGCACCTGGCGTTTTAGCAAACGCCAGGAGGCTGGCGTCACCGTTATCCGTTGCCCGCTGTATGTGCCGGCTCGACCAACAGCCGTTAAACGCTTGCTGCATTTGGCCAGTTTTTCGCTGTCATCAGCCTTAGCGGTAATGGGCCAACTGCGCTGGAAGCCAGATCGGGTGATTTTGGTGGTACCCACGCTGTTTTGCGCACCGCAGGCTTTGGCCTTGGCCAAGCTGACCGGGGCAACCTCGGTATTGCATGTTCAGGATTACGAAGTCGATGCGTTGTTCGGCCTCTCCATTGCCAAGGGCGATAGGCTTAAGCGTTGGGCGTTTGCTGTTGAACGGGCACTGTTACGCAGCTTCGATCGGGTTTCTACTATCTCCAGTGGTATGCTGCGGCGCGCCCAAGACAAGGGGGTAGCCAAAGAGCAGTTACGCTTCTTCCCAAACTGGTCAGAAACAGCCCGATTCCAGAATGTACAGCGTAATACCGATTTGTTACGCAGGCTGGGAGTGAATCCAGAAAAAAAGGTTTTGCTTTATTCGGGCAATATTGGTGAAAAACAGGGACTTGAATGCGTTATCGAAGCTGCTGAGCGTTTGGCTAATCGTGCGGATCTTGTGTTCTTGGTGGTCGGTGAAGGCGCGGGCAAGGCTCGCTTGCAGGAGCTGAGCCAGCAACGCAACCTGAGCAATGTGGTGTTTGCACCGTTGCAACCTTATGACGATTTGCCTGCCCTGTTGGCCTCGGCAGATTGTCATTTGGTCATCCAGAAGCGTGGGGCCGCCGATGCGGTGTTGCCCTCCAAGCTCACCAATATCCTTGCGGTCGGAGGTAACGCCCTGATTACTGCCGACCCTGAGACCAGCTTGGGTGTGCTTTGTACTGAGTACCCCGGGATTGCCGCGCTGGTAGAACCAGAGTCAGTTGAGGCGTTGGTCAACGGTATTGAAACCGTACTGGCTATGCCGGTGCCTAATGCCATTGCCACCGACTACGCCTGTGAATTCCTGGACAAAGAGCAAATATTGACGCGTTTTCTGGCTGAGATTTGAAGTATGTGGCTCAGTAATGATGTGTTTCGCAGTGTTGTGGCTTCCACACCTTTGGTTTCAATTGATTTGGTTGTTCAGAACGCTCGAGGCGAATGCTTGCTGGGACAACGACTCAATCGACCCGCCAAAGGCAGTTGGTTTGTACCGGGCGGGCGCATTTTAAAAAACGAAACATTGGACGCTGCCTTCAGTCGCCTAACCCAGGAAGAACTGGGGCGAGCGTACCAGCGCAGCGACGCTAGGTTGCTGGAGGTCTATGAACATTTTTATGCCGACAGCGTATTTGGTGATAACGGGCAAGCACCAGACACCCACTACGTAGTGCTGGCCTATCAGTTGGTTCTGCCCGAGGGTGCAACATTGACATTGCCCCACGCACAACATGGGGCTTACCGCTGGTGGCCCTTGATCGAGATGCAGACACACGAACTGGTGCACGCCAATACCCGTGCCTACCTCGCTGCACTGCGCTAATTGTCGACGCATACACACAGGATGTTGAACATGCTCTTTCCGATCATTATGGCCGGAGGCTCTGGCTCTCGTTTGTGGCCGCTGTCACGGCAACTCAATCCCAAGCAGTTTCTGCCATTGGCGGATGCCGATGTTTCAATGCTGCAAGCGACTTTGCAGCGGCTTGATGGGCTGGGGGCCGCGTTGCCGAGACTAATCTGCAACGAGCAACACCGCTTTCTTGCGGCAGAGCAATTACGCCTGCTAGGGCTTGAAAATGCCAATATTTTGCTTGAACCGGTAGGCCGTAATACCGCACCGGCAATTGCTTTAGCCGCGTTAACGGCGTTAGAAAGCTGCACTGAAACGCAAGACCCGATTCTACTGGTATTGGCTGCTGATCATTTGATCAAAGATGTGGTCGCATTCCAAGCCAGCATTCACACAGCCCTGCCCTTGGCCCAAGACGGCAAGCTGGTGACCTTCGGTATTGTTCCAACCCATGCTGAAACCGGTTATGGCTATATCGAACAAGGCAGCGATGTGGGCATTGGTGGGTTCAAGGTAAGCCGTTTTGTAGAGAAACCTGATCTGGTGACAGCTCAGGAGTATCTGGCCAGCGGCAGTTATTTCTGGAACAGCGGCATGTTTATGTTCCGTGCCAGTCGCTATTTGCAAGAGCTCGAGAACTTCCGCCCGGATATTCTAGCGGCCTGCCGTAAAGCTTTGGCTGGCGGCACGCAAGACATGCACTTCACTCGCGTAGATGAAGCGGCTTTTGCGGCCTGCCCTGACGATTCGGTGGACTATGCCGTGATGGAAAAGACGGCCGATGCAGTCATGGTGCCGCTGGATGCGGGGTGGAGCGATATCGGCTCGTGGACAGCCTTATGGGAGGTCAGCGACAAAGACGAGCAAGGTAATGTGTTTAAGGGTGACGTGCTTAATCAGCAGTCACGTAACACCTTTGTGCACGCCGACAATCGTCTGGTGGCAACGGTTGGTGTCGATAACCTGGTTATCGTCGAAACCAAGGATGCGGTATTGGTCGCTCACAAGGACCATGTGCAGGATGTGAAGAAAATCGTAGAGCAATTGAAAGATGGCTCGCGTAGCGAGCACATCAACCATCGCGAGGTGTACCGCCCGTGGGGGGTATACGATTCCGTCGACAATGGCCACCGCTATCAGGTCAAGCGCATTACCGTAAAGCCGGGTGCCAAGCTCTCGGTGCAAATGCACCACCACCGGGCTGAGCATTGGATCGTGGTCAGCGGAACAGCCAAAGTAACTAATGGCGAGCGCACCTATCTGGTGTGCGAGAACGAATCGACCTATATACCCATTGGGCAGATTCATGCACTCGAGAATCCGGGCGTTATACCGCTGGAACTGATTGAGGTGCAGTCGGGCTCCTATCTGGGTGAAGACGATATTGTCCGCTTCGAAGACAAATACGGACGAGCGTGATCTACCTCAATCTCTTAATCACCTAATGCATAACAGCACGTTAATTTGATTTTGCTCTGTGGCCAATAAACAGACTTGAGGTAATATGCCGGCACCGCTGGTCATGATTTATTGTGTCCCAGAGCTAATCGTTATAAAAAGTCAACAACCACGACAGCCCAGCACGGGTATTCTATAAGCGTTTTGCACAATAAAATGCCTGTAAAGAACCACTTGAGCTTGGTGCCGCGCCATGATGCATTAGCAAGGCACGCAGCTTCCCCGGGCTTTATCGCCCAAGCAGCACTCGTATCAATACAGACGCTTTATCAAAAGGATTTTTCAATGAACAAATTTCTCGTTTCTGCACTTGCACTGGCTTTGAGCACTTCGGCACTGGCTGCTGAAGCACCTGCATCCACCTCTACACCCGGTGATGCAACCTCTTCCTCTGCAGAAGCAGGGGCTGCTGGTTCTACCTCTGGCACATCCTTGGCTACTAGCACTGGCGTTCTGGGCGGCGTAAGTACCGCTACCGCCGTAGGTGTGGGTGTTGCGGTTGCAGCAGGCGCAGCAGCCATTTCTTCTGGCGGCGGCGGCGGTGGCGGCAGCAACGGCGGCACTACCGGTACCACAGGCACTACAGGAACCACTGGCACCACCGGTACTACTCGTTAAGTACCCGCTAGGCTGATCGAACTAAACCACCTGGCTCACGCCAGGTTTTTGATTTTGATGTGTTTCTTTTACAAGTGTCCCCAATGATGATTCGTAGTTTGTCGCTCGCGGTACTTGCAGGGCTCGCCCTGCAAGGTTGTATGTTTTCGCCCGGTCAATACCTGGATACCAGTGAGATCGGCACAGAAGGCTCACCAGAAAGCAGTCGGGTTGAGTTGATTCCCATCACCCCCAAGCTGATTGCTCAAAACGCAGCGACCTACGTTTCTAGCTCGGTGCCAGCAGAATTGCTGGCATTCAAGCCTCAGGCCTACAAGATCGGCCCCAACGATGTGCTCTACATCACAGTATGGGACCACCCCGAATTAACTGCTCCGTCTGGCCCACAACAACAGATTGACGCTAACGGTCGGCTGGTACGGCCAGATGGAAGCATCTTTTATCCTTACATTGGCAAAGTTGATGCTGCGGGCAAAAGCATTGAAGAACTGCGTGCGATTATTGCTCAACGACTGGCGCAATACGTCGATAGTCCGCAGGTAGATTTGAGTGTTTTGCGTTTTGCTAGCCAAAAGGCCACATTGTCTGGCGCAGTTGTAAAAGCAGGCCCAATGCCCATTACAACAACCCCTGTCAGCGTAGTTGAAGCGCTGGGAGCAGCCGAAGTTGACCCCTTAAATGCAGACCTTTCCGGTCTTACGCTGACCCGTGATGGTCACGAATATATCCTTGACATGGATGCGCTCAATACAGCGAATGGTTCGCAACTGCATAACGTCTATTTAAAAGATGGAGATCAGTTATACCTGCCGTATAACGATCGTAAAAAGATTTATGTCATGGGCGAAGTTCTCATACCTCAAGCGCTGAAGTTCAAGACTAAAGGTATGACCCTTGCGGATGTTGTCGGCTCTGTGGGTGGGCTAAACCAAACCACCGCCAATGGCAATGCTTTGTATGTAATACGTGGTGCGGCTAACCTGGAAACAGAACCGGCCAAGGTTTACCAGTTGGATGCCCAGTCCCCTGTGGCTCTGGCCATTGCCACTCACTTCGAACTGAAGTCACAAGACATCGTCTATGTGGGCCCCGCACAAGTTACACGCTGGAACCGTTTGATAAGCCAACTCGTTCCGTCGGCAACTATCGTAGGTACTGGAGCAACCGCTCAACATAACCTGCGCGATTAAGGCTGAGCCGTTTTGAAAACTCTTCGTAATCGATCCTGGCTATTGGCGGGCTTGTTGTTGTGTGGCTGTAGCCCACTGATGAAAGGCTCCGTCGATACCTTTAAGGCTGCTGTTCAAGGCATTCAACCTCTTCAAATAACAGAGAAAGACGTTGCAGCAGTCCCTTATGCGCAAATCAAGGTCACTACCCACTCCAGTGAAGGGGTTATGGCCAGGCTGCGTCAAGAGGGCGACCTGCAGTACTGGGTTGCCTCCGGCAAGCAAGTCTTGATGACTCGCAACGGCCTTGTGGAACGCACTGTGGGCCTGCCGCCCGACCTAGAGAGCACCCGTTTTGACGGCCCCTCCCCGTTCAAGCAAGGCCTGCAGCACATCACTGATGGCGCCACCAGTACTCGACAGATTGATATTTATGACGGTCAGCGTGTGGGTGTAACGGTACATAGCCGTTTTCGCCGTAAAGGCCTAGAAACGGTCAAGATCCTTGATAAACCATATGCGCTGCAACGAATTGACGAAGAGATCGATATGCCGGCATTGGGGTTCAGTGGAACCAACCGTTACTGGGTGAGGCCGGATGACGGCGTGATTTTGCAGAGCGAACAATATGCAACGCCAGAGATTTTATTGCAGATCGTTCACCTGCGACCAGACTGGGAGCCTGCAAGGTGAGTGAGTTAAAAAAACTGACCGCTGGACTGTTGTTAGGCGCATCTATATTTGGCTTCATTCAGCATAGCCAAGCAGCCGTGACTGTTAGCGGAGAGGTACGTAACCCGGTGAGTGTTGCCTACACACCGGGCATGCGCCTGCTGGATGTCATCAGCCAAGCCCAACCCAACCATAATGATTATTGGCTAGCGGCTGGGTGGCTGCATCAACCTCTGATTGAACAGCAAACGCGCTTGAAAGTTGGTGTACTGTTCGATTTGAAAATGCTGCAACGCGGGTCTTTGCTCAATGACAATGTCGCCCTGGCCTCTCTCGCTGAACGCTTGCATGAATATGTGAGCAATTTGCCTGTGACCGGGCGTAAAGTTGCCAACCTGGACCCAGTCGCATTGGAAGTCAACTTTAGCCATAACTATATGGTCAGCGATGGTGATCAGGTGATCTATCCGCCTCGAATCAACCGAGTAATGGTTGTCGGGGCGGTGGCTGAACCTTGCAGCTTGACCTATCAGACCATGCAAGAGGCACGCGACTACCTCAACAACTGCCCACCACTGAAAGAGGCAGATGCCGACTTTTTGTGGTTGATATACCCAGACGGCACCTATAAGCAGGTACCCATTGCAGCATGGAACCGCAAGGACGGTATTTATGCGGTAGCCGGGAGCACAATCCTCGCACCTGTACGCAATACCAACCCGGATTTACCCACGCCTGATTTAAATGAGCAGTTGGCGCAGTTTCTCGCCACTCAATTGTTGGCTGAGGTTGCACCTTGAAGTTACGTTTTATTATTGTGGCCTTTTTGCCCTATAGCCTGGCACATGCAGAGCCACGCTATACCCAAAGTGATTTTGGTGGCGTCGGATTACTACAAACTCCTACAGCTCGCATGGCGCCTGCGGGCGAGTTGAGTTTCAATGCGAATCGCACAGATCCAAACTCGCGCTACAGTCTATCTTTGCAACCACTTGACTGGCTGGAAGGTACTTTTAGATACACTTCCGTGACAAACCGAGCCTACGGTCCAAAAGAACTTAGCGGAAGCCAAAGTAACAAAGACAAAGCCGTCGATTTCAAAGTTAGGCTATGGCAAGAGAGTCACTGGGCGCCTGAAGTTGCGCTCGGCTTTAGAGATGTGGGTGGTACAGGACTTTTCTCAAGCGAATACTTTGTAGCTGATAAACGTTATAAAAACTTAGACTTTAGCTTGGGGATTGCATGGGGCTATATCGGTAATCGAGGTGATTTCAGAAACCCATTAAGCTCTCTTGGAGATAGCTTTAACAACAGGCGTGATCCTACAACTGCAGGTGACGTAAACACCGGAATGTACTTTAGAGGCCCTCCATCATTATTTGGGGGCGTCTCTTATCAAACACAATGGGCGCCATTGAGCCTTAAGATTGAGTACGAGGGAAACGACTACAAGCATGAGCCACAGGATAACAACCAGGTTCAAGATTCACCGATAAACATTGGCGCCGTCTACAAACTTAATGACTCGGTGGACTTAAGCGTTGGTTGGGAGCGTGGTAATACCGCCCTCTTTGGTATCACGCTGCATACTAACTTTGTAAGCCGCAAAGCTCCGGCTAAAACCTTTGATCCGCCTGCTCAGCCGTTACCGGCTAAAGAACCGGTCACACCTTTACATGAGGTCGACTGGGCAGAGGTTTCCAAACAACTGGAGAAAAATGCTGGCTATACCGTTGAACGCATATCACAACGTGACTCTGAACTCACGGTGTACGGGGAGCAAACCAAGTACTTCTATGCAGCCAAAGGTGTGGGCCGTGCCAGCCGAATTCTGGATAATAGCGCCAACAGCGATATTCAGTGGTTCAACCTGGTTAACAAGCGCTACAACATGCCTATTGAAGAGACCAGCGTACCGCGCTCAACGTTCCGAGACGTAGTCAATAACGAACAAGATCTGGTTAATCTGCATCGGACGACGGAAGTCAATCGCGCAACACCGCGCCTAGAGACTACCCTCTATCAACATAAACCTGATCCTTTCACTTACGGCTTTGGCCTAGGCTATCAACAAAATATCGGCGGCCCTGATGGCTTCTTGCTGTACCAAGTCAGCGCCTTTGCCGAAGGACAATACCGCTTCACACCTGGAACCTGGGCCAGCGGAGGCATTAGTGCAAACTTGTTTAACAACTACGACAAGTTCAAATATGACGCACCGAGTGGTTTGCCACGCGTGCGTACCGATGTGCGTAAATATGTAACGACTTCCGATATAACCATGCCTGCATTGCAACTTAACCGTGCCAGTCAAATGGATCAGGACTTATACGGCATGTTGTACGGTGGCTATCTGGAGCCTATGTATGCCGGTGTTGGTGGTGAAATACTGTACCGCCCTATGGGTGAACGCTGGTCGATCGGGGCAGATTTGAATTATGTGCGGCAGCGTGACTTTGAACAGGATTTTGGCCTGAGAGACTATCGGACAATCACTGGTCATATTACCGGGTATACAAAGTTGCCGTTTGATTTAGACGCAGCAGTCAGTGTAGGCCGCTATTTGGCACGCGATTGGGGAACCACAATTGACATATCAAGAGAGTTCACTAACGGCGTTAAATTTGGCGGCTGGGTCACTCGAACTACAGCTTCAGCAGCTGAATATGGCGAAGGTAGTTTCGACAAAGGGATTTATATCTCGATTCCGTTTGACGAAATGATGAGCGTCTCGACCATGAGTCGCGCCAATATTGCTTGGGCTCCGTTGACACGAGACGGTGGTGCCATGCTGCATCGTCAGTACTCGTTACACACCATGACGGATGGACGCAATCGCGATGCGTTCTATGAAAACTTTGGCAAGATTACGGAGTGATTAAATGGGTTAGCACGTGATTGATTAGCCTCAAATCACCCACTAACCCTATGCCCTTAGCAATCGTTTGCGAGCCATGTACAGGACTGCACTTACAGCTCATGGAAAGGCTCACATCAAGATGATTCATACTGCTAAGAGCAACTGTCAACGATCCCGCAGGCCGTGAAATGATCGTTTTTTTCAACACAGCTCGAAGTCATAAAATCCACATTTAGCAAGAAAGGAACGACAGATCGTTATAAAATGTCGGCTTTCATCAAAGCAGGTATGGCAAAATCGAGCCGCCTCTACGTACTTGGGTTAGGTAATATGCTTCTCGCAGGATGCAAAACCGACGTGCTGAGTTATTCAGTGTTCAATTTTGCACACACGCCCGTGCTGATTGACGATATCAATACATTGCTCTCATCAGAGATTTTGCAGCTTGACGCCTCTAATCCAGCTACCTACCAGCCTCTGAGCTTCGCTCAAGTTGAAGCTGTATTTTTTGAAGTTAATACCCCAGACGCTATCAATAACAGTGTTGAGCTTATAAAAAGAATACGCCAGGCCAATCAGGCAGCGTGTATTTTTGTTTTGGTCAACCACAACAAATCTTTTTCTAGCGCTCACTTTTATTTATCAGGCGCTGACCATTGTTTAAAATTGCCCAGTGATGCGCAGGAGAGACTGGATCTTCTTTCACGCACATTAGACGATTCACATTGGCAATCCCCTGCCCAACTCTACCTTGACCGCACACGACTCTTGCTTTGCAGTGCGACCCAAAAACTTGAAATTTCATACACTGAAATGACGATTATCGATGCACTGATTCAGGCACCCGAGCACGTCATGAGTCAGGACAGTATTGCCCGAGCACTCGATCCGAACATTGTTTTTTATGATCCTAGGGCATTAGAAAAAACCATCAGCCGTCTAAGAACCAAAATTAAAAAAACTTATAACCTGGACATCATCCTCAGTGTTCGGGCCTATGGTTACCGTTTGCGCCGAAGAAGTATCTCTGGGTAAAACATTATCAGCATCACATGATTTCTTATTAACCCATCAACTGCCGCAGCAATCAAAACACTTAGCGCAACTCTCCATGGAGGAACTCAAACATGAAAGCATTGCTCAGCGCTTTTAATAAAAAACCACCGGCAGGTGAAATTATGTCTGCACAAAATAACTGTGCGCCTTTAAATATTATCCCTCAGTGTCAGCCTTATACTTCAGCCACTCTCATCTCAACTGAAAGTGAGTGCCCTGCATCAAAAAGCATGCAGAAAACGCTTAAATCTGAAATTACCTCGCCTCTTTCGAAGCCTATTGCACCCCAAACTCTGGACAATACGTCGACTACTTACGTGCCCACTTCCCTAAATCCGATCCACTCATCGCCGCCTCAGACCTGGTTCTTCAATTTGGCTTCACGAGAATTGGGCAACGACACCGCTCGTATTCACCTCACAACGACTGAATCGCTGCTTATCAATACGCTGGTACTCAGCTCTGAGCGGATCTGCAGTAAACATGAGTTGATTGAAGGGATAAACAAAGACACGCATTCGTACAGCGGTCTTGAAATGTGCCTGAGCCGACTGCAGAGCAAATTCAGAGCAACCTATAACGAACGCTTATTTCGCTCGGTGCGCAACCGTGGCTATTGCCTTGTGCAAGACGTAAAAATCGCTCGCTAAAACCCACACAGTCAGTTGTTATTAAATTGAGTCGCCTCGACTGAAAAAGCAACACGCCGAAGGCGCTAAATTGTTATAAAACGTCGAACCCACAAGATAAAGATTCCTTATTATAAAAGATTAGCTCAACACCGACCGCTTTACCCTTATGCATCCCATACATAAGAAGTGCGCTTTAATTTAAAATTTCCACCTTTAGCCACTTTTTTATAATCAGATACTTTTACAAGGCTGATACCTTGATACATACACGCATAGATCGAAAATCCGTCGCCAGAGGGCTAACGTTTTGGGGACAGTGGTTCATTTCTATGAGCCTTGTCATTTCAGCACTATTAATTTTGGTGTACACCAAAAATGAAAGCATCGATTTTCACTATCGAATTGCTGGCATTTTAACACTATTGATCTCAGTCCCGGCCTACTCTGCAACCAATGCTTATTACAGACGACATGGCTATTTAAATGGTTTGTTGCGCTTATTTCTTGCCTGGACATTTACGCTCACGTGCTTAAGCACCATTGGGTTTATTACCAAATCCAGCGAGCTTTTTTCACGTGAAGTTATTATCTCCTGGGCGCTGATTGGCTATGCCATCCAAGTGCCACCCTACTTACTGCTGCATTATCTATCGCGTCATTACCATGAGCGTAACAGCCATCATTACAATAGCCTTATTATTGGCTCTGATGGGCTTGCACTCAAGTTGGCCGACAGTTTTATCCAGCAAAACCAATTCCCGTTAGTGGGCGTTGTAAGCGCTTCTCCGTTTGAAGACGGTGAAAATTCGCCGCTGATCGTTGGCGAACTAACCCAGCTGCGTGCCTTGATAACTGAGCACAATATTCGCCGCCTCTATTTAGCCTTGTCGCTAAAAGATGCACAGCGAATTGAAGCGCTTTATATTGACCTGCTCGATTTGAACGTCGATGTTGTCTGGATTCCTGATTTCGACAGTATGCTCTTGCTAAACCACTCCGTGAGCGAAGTGGGTGGGCGCCCTGCCATTCATTTAAACGAAAGCCCTCTGACCAGCTACCCGACTGCAGCGTTCAGTAAAGCGTTGATGGACCGTTCCTTGGCATTGATTGCCATCATTGTGTTGAGTCCTTTTCTGATTCTTATTGCACTGGCAGTCAAGTTGTCCTCACCAGGGCCTGTCCTTTTCAGGCAGCAGCGGCACGGCTGGAACGGCAAAGTCATACAGGTTTTAAAGTTCCGCTCAATGAAGGTGCATGACGACAAACACGTAAAGCAAGCCAGCCGGAATGACTCTCGTGTAACCGCAGTCGGACGCTTTATTCGACGCACTTCACTGGACGAACTGCCTCAATTGTTCAACGTGCTACACGGTGATATGGCATTGGTGGGGCCACGCCCCCATGCGGTCGCACACAATGATTACTACACAGACAAGATTCACGCCTACATGGCTCGTCACCGCATCAAACCCGGTATCACCGGTTTGGCACAGATCAGCGGTTGCCGTGGTGAAACTGACACGATTGAAAAAATGCAAAAACGTGTGGAAATTGACCTCGACTACATCAACAACTGGTCATTATGGCTGGACATTAAAATCATTATAAAAACCCCGTTCACACTGATTTCCAAAGATATTTACTGAGGGTCAGAAACATTATTAGGGTGCTGATATTGAAGGATTCCCTGAGAGACAATTAACTCAAGAACCTCGAGCAAGCTGGAGATTCTTCAAAAATTTGATTTCGCGTATGAGCAGCCACTACAGGTAGTCATTGAATATAAAACCTGTAGTCGCTGCCGACGAAAAAAAAATCTATCCATGCACGAATGCACGAACCCGTTTAATGATCAGCTTATATGGTTCTTTTTTCCCATGTGTTTGCGCGCTCATAATCACATAATAGTTAAGATTTGAGCCAACAGCTGGAGCATGTGCTTCATTATTAGGCTCGCCATCAATCCACCATTTAACAGTAGCATTAACAGGATTATAGTAAGCTGAAAAAGTATGAAATTTGGTTCTTTCTAGCTTTTCAGGCGCTACATGCGAGTTTTGTATACTTTGATAATGAGGGAAGTTCCCACGCCACTCATGGACTGTACCTAGCATGCCATCCTGAAAACCACCTTCATCTACATCGAGTTCCATCCAATGCTGCTCAAGCCTACGGTTAGAAAAAGCCCTATCATCCTCTTTCGCATTATGCTCAATAGGGTTAAGCCATAAAGCCGGAAAATGATCTTTAGAGGCATCATCAATTCGAGCCAAAAACTCAATATAAAAACCATGCTCACCAGGTAGTAATGGCAAACTACCTTGCTTGGAATTCATATTTATTGTAGCAACAGAACCACCTAGAGAAATATTAAGACCTTCTGATGTTTGCGAATAGAGATCAGGAGTGGGCTTTCGTTTGAAATACCACTGCCCAGAATAAAGCTTATGCACAGAATCGCCATCCATAGAAATATCTTCTACTTTCGGACAGAAAGAAAATAACAATTTAAGCTGGCCGTTATCAGATGCATTTTGAGGTGGTTTTGCATCCGAACAGAAACTTATAGCATCATTAGCAGAAGCAGAAGCACATCCCAAAACGCCTGCAGCCACAAGAATCGTAGAAAAAGAAAAAAAATTCAGCATCTCAATATCAACTCCAACATATGGTTTTAATGAGTTTAAATATCAGCCCTACAAATCCCTGCCCAAAGCAAGGTACACCCTTACACATTCATGCAGTCCATTCAAGATAGAATTATCTATGAATTGCTCAGTACTGATATATAAACTAGCAGCTCCAATAACATCAATCTGCATTTATGATAAGCTGCACTCAAAACGACCAGCCACTTCGCCTAGCGCCAAAAGTCAACTAAAGATATTAAAAAATCCAGCATCCCACATTCGGACTAACCCTAGCCAACAAACCGAGCTCATTCCAACACTTATAATGCTTATTACTACTGCGCGAAGAAATTCTAATCCGCCGCTCACGTTGACCTATATCCATCCCCAGCTTGTATCCCAAGGTATTTTGGGCTTATGAATGACTGATTAGATTCGACCCGGATCACATCTGAAACTACCCCGGACTTTCTGGTGTTTTGGATTGCAGGCTAAGCCGAGCGTTAGAGATAAAGATAGGGAGCCTCACAACCGCAAGATAATTCAGCCAAATCAGAGTATTGGGCCAATATTAGGGTGTACTTCACCGGAGCATTTGAGAGAATGGCCTAGGTTGGAGGACAGGTTGGTAGAGCAGCAATTAAGGGAATGCACCGGTTGCTTCATTGCGATGCCGCCTCCAAAAGTCTGTCAAACCAGCGCTCCTAGCGGCTCGACGTCCGCGGAGGTAGAGAGACGAAAAACGCTGATTAGTGGAGTAGCAACAATGGGTGTCAGCACGCTTCGCAAGAGAATAAATAATTTTTCTTGCCAAAAATGTATCGAATTCCTTACGCAACATGCATTTGTTGCCGGATTAACTGCCAACCTGAGTCTACGAGCACCTCACGTCAAAGCAATCCCGCTCAAAAATGGCACATATCAAGACAAATAAGTTATATTGAAATTCAGAATATTAATATTAACCCAGAGTAGCAAATGACAACCTCAGACCAACTAAATGCTTCATCAGAGAGCCATAATATAAGTATCTATTTAGTTATGCTGGTGGCGCTATCTTCATGTTATGGACAGCTTAATACTTTCACGCAAGCTACCCAGTTCATCCCTTCATTAGGGGCTGTATTATTAGCTACATCTCTTATAATAACCGGAAAAGTACGCAACTTCCAAAAGTTTTCAAAGCAATCAACCATATGCGGAATAACAATAACACTATCAGCCTTGTTAGGTGCAACGATATCACAAGATGCTCAGAGCGCTCTATATGCACTAGTGTTTATTTTTACATGGCTCTCTATAGTAGTAATACTTCAGCAATATACAATGACTGGCATACTAAGAAGCTTCGCCTATGGCGGTGTTTTATCCGTACTTATTTATATTACAATTTCAGGTTTTAAAATTGAAGGGGCGCTTGCAATCTCTGGAAATGAATTCACTACGAGTGATAGGGCTACAGGTCCATTTAACTCACACCCAAATCTAATAGCTCACAACATGGCAATGTTTACAATTTTGACCATCGTGCTCGCGCCCGCTGAAAAAATAACCGGGAAAATAATATTCTACGTAACTGCGATCTTTGCAACCCTAATTCTGCTTTCTACAGCATCACGCGGCGGACTGGTTGCATTAGCAGCAGCGCTTATTATCGCCACTATGATAACGCATAGAAAAAACGCTAAATACTTGATTCTTATATTGGGCTCACTTTTACTTGCATGCATTCTAGTAGCTATATTCAAGGGCGAATACATCGACCGACTTGTACTTATAATGGACTTAAACAGCTCCCAAAGAGGTCTAAGTAGCGGCTTTTCAGGTCGTCAAGAGTTATGGAGCATGATCTTCTCTCAGTTTTTCACCAGTAACATCCCTTTTTTTTGGGGCGGAGGCTTTCGAAATGAATGGCTTACCAACTTTATTTCCGCAGTTGATAACGGTTACATAGTCATAATTGCTGAAACAGGCTTTATATCACTTCTAATTATTCTTTTCAGACTAGCATTTGTTTTCTTGCGATCCGCAAAAAGAGTTACAACCTCACCAAATACTATGGATGCTGCAATTGTGGGTCTCGTTGCATTTATTCTTATTGAGTCGATTGTTGCAAGGTATTTCTTGGCTATAGGAAACCCCACATCTTTTCTAATTTTGTTTTTAATCGTCTCAGGGGCGAAAGGCTATCTTATCGAAAAAAAGAGATATGTGAATACCTGACAAGCCTCACCAACAAGCCTCACCAACAAGCCCGCCATTCAAGCGGGCCTTCTGCTGCTTGACTCTCCTAGTCGATCAACAACACCTCCATTGGACACAAATTTTGCACTCGCTCAACGGGTTGAAATCCGACCCAAGAAAGTGCATTTGTAACACTCTCACCTAGCACTAGTACAAAAAGTGTTTTCCTACACAAACACAAGCTGATTTTTAACTCCCCGTCATTGGATGTTTCTACCAGAAAGTCGATCTCGCCACCTCCCCCCTCACCCCCACACAATCCTGTTCTTGCCCGTCTTTTTGGCCTCATACAGCGCCCGATCTGCGCGTTTGAGTGTGTCTTCATGGGTGGTGTCTTCCGGTACCATGCTGGTGATGCCAATGCTCGCGGTGACGACAATATTGTCCACTGAAAAATGATCCAGCTCTTGTTTGAAGTAGCCGTGCAAGCGTTCGGCAAACTGCATGGCCTGCTCTCGCGCGGTATTGGGCAGGGCAATCACAAACTCGTCTCCGCCAAATCGGCACGCGGTGTCATTTTTGCGTAGCGCCGTGCGGCAGATGTTGGCGGCGGCCTGGATCATCTGGTCGCCGACGTGGTGGCCTTGGGTGTCGTTGATTATTTTGAGGTTGTCGAGGTCGAACATGCAGACCGACGTTGGTACGGCATATCGGGTTAATGCCTGGTGGTGCAGTGTGAGGTCATGCTCAAGCCTTCTTCGGTTGTAGAGGCCGGTCAGTTGGTCGGTGTCGCTCAGTTCCCTGAGTTTGACTTCGAGGTGGTGGCGCTCTGAGATGTTGCTGGCGACCCACAGCACGACGTCGTTTTCGTCCACTTTAAAACTCAGGGCCTGGATGCGGCCTTCAAACCATATGGGGTCTGCAGGGCCTTCATCGAGCAGGCCTTTTACATCCCGGTTGCTGAGCTCGTATTCCACAACCATGAGCTTTTGCGTGTCCAGTGCCTTGGCTATCTGCTCCAGAAACCAATTGGCCTTTTCGGGTTTGATCAGGTCCTGGATGTACAACCCGATCAAGCCGGTGCCGTCGTGGTAATAGCGCGTATCGCGCCCGCCAAACACTGCAACGTATTTGCCGCTGCGCGTAAAGATAAAAACCGGGTCTGGCAGCGCTTCGAGAATTAAAGCCAACTGTTTAGAGTCAATCATGACGCGTGTCTTCTCAGCCGCTTGATGTGTGGCAGCGTGTCGTTTGAAAGCAGCAAACTTTTGTTATTTTCAGCGCTATGGGCTGCGGCGTTTCACGGCATCTTCTGGCTGCCAACACGGTGCCTGGCTGCAATGCAGTGCCGCCGCTCTAGTGGTCACTCGACTCCCATCGCCGCCTCATGCTCCGGCAACGACTGCAGGTGCTTGCAACGCTCTAGCATTATCAGGCCAGCGCAATCCCGGCCGATGATACTATTGCGCCATTATCTGTTGGATGAATGTTTTTTATACATTGGCCGCGCAGGCTTATTCAGTACCTGGCTGACAGGCTTTGCGCCATGTGTACTGCAGTTGCAAGATCGCCGCTTTGGCCATGTCTTGTTCCGCCAACCTCGAGGGTTGCTCGAGAGCCCCGAGCAGTGCCTGGCTGGGTGCATCCATAAGCGTAAGGCTTTGCTCGCTTGGCCCGCCTTGCTTAAAGGCACTCGCCAGGCAACGTAAATAGCCATCACGTGCAAGCGCCAGGGCTCCTTGGCTGTTTGCAAGGCAAGCGCGCAGTTCGAGCAACTCATCGCCAAGGTCCAAGCCTTGCAGGCCGCGCGACCAGTGGCCGGTGCCGGTTGTAAACGCTGCGGTGTAGCGTGACAGCCGGATCAAGCGGTCTGCCATCCGCCCGCCAAACCAGCTTTCGGCTTGTTCCAGCGGGCGTACGGTCAGTTGAGCAAGGTCGAACAGCAGGGCTTTGTACATGCGTCGATAATGCCGCTCGCCGGGGTTGAGTTGTATAAGGCGAAACACCAACACGGCGATGCCGCTGCCCATCAGGGTGGCTACGGCGCTGTTGAGGAAGGCAGCGAAGTCGTAGGTCATCAGGTTGCTGGGCCCGATGTTGTTGACAAAGAAGATGCAGAACGCCGAAGCGGTGGCCGCCAATGCTGGCCGGCTCATGCACAACGAGGCCAGAAACAACGGTATGCCCAGGCACAGGCCAAGCATGGCGAAGCTGTCAAACGCGGGCAGCAGGCCAAAATGCACCACCCCGGCCACCGGAATTGACAGGGCAATGCCTTTTAAGAAGTTAAGGCTGGATTCAGAAGGATTTTCTCTGGCGGCAAACAGGCTTAACACCACGCCGCAGATTGATATCGCGCCCAGGCCCGACGGCCAGGCCGTGTACATCCAGAACGCCGCCACAGCCAAAAACGCCAGGGCGCAGCGCAACCCGGCGAGCACGCCCTGTTCAATGTCTTTGTGCCACGACATGGCGCCCGGCGCACCTGGCGGCACTCTCCCCTGCTCCAGTGCCTGAAGTGTCAGCGCGCTCTGCTCTATCAAGCGCAACAACTGCGCCAGCGCCATCAGGCAATACTGCGCCTCTTGGCCCAAGGTCTGATCCTCGAGCGCCAGCCTGATGTGTTGGGCCAGCGTGGGTAGGTCCTTTAGGTGCGCTTGCTGCAATGCTGCTGCGACTTGCTCAATCAACGGCATGACACGCGCAGCCTCATCGAGCATCAACCGTTGGCGAGCCACTGCTCTGGCTACACGCAACACACTGAGCAGGTCTCGACTGAGCACACGCAATGCTTGAGAGCGGCGCCGCCCTGCCGGGCCTTCAAAGCGGGCGCTGGCATGTTGATTATCGACCGCTACCAGTCGCCCCAAGGCATCCAGCATACCTTTGCGTTGATCCGTGCCCTGCAGTTCTGCCGCCGCGGCTGCAAGCCCGGCCAGCCAGGCCGCTCGCCCTTGAGCCGACAGCGCTAGCGCGGCGTGACGGGGCCACAAAACGGTACTCGCCACGGACGCACAAATAATCCCCAGGCTGATCTCTATGCACCGCGCAGTCGCATGATCGAACACCGCCAGCGGGTCCGAGACCGCTGGCAGTGCAATGATCGCGGTGGTATAGCCCGCCAATACAAACCCATAGGCGGCATGGCTGCGTAACAAAGAGGCGCCAGTGGTGCACAGCGCCAACCACGTTGCCATGGCCAATAGAAACAACAAGGGCGACTGGCCAAACACGGCAATCAGCGCAACCGAAGCCACGCCCCCTACCAGCGTACCGACCAAGCGGTATGCGCCCTTGCCCAACACCATCCCGCTGGTGAACTGACCCACGATGAACACCGTCGTCAGCGCCCATTGCGGTTGTTCCAGATCGAAGATCAACGCCAGGTACAGCGCCACCCCGCCGGCGATGATATTGCGCAGGGCGAACAGTAAATCGTTGCGCGAGGGTGCAAGGATGGCCTGCCAAAAATCTGATAACGGGATGGAGGGTGGCTTCATGGCTATGCAATAGGTAGCAGGCTAATCGTTAGGATAGTATCTATCTCCATTGAAAAATCCAATTCTGATCTTGGGCCACGTGCTGCCTGCGACTTAGCCATGACAGCTTAGCCAAGGCCTAAGCAGCCCGTTTTTGCCTGGCTAAGGTTTTAAGCCGGGGCAAAACGGCCCTCAACCAGGGCCCTACCGCAGCGATCATCCACAGTTGGAATGGGCAGAAATCGCAGTGGATCCAAAAAGACAACGGTTTTGAAAATCGCAGCTAGACTACAGCCGCTCATTTTTAGTTATGCAGTCAACATGAGCCTTCAGACATACCACACGTTGGGGTTGACTATGAAAGCAGCTGTTGTCGCAAAAAATAAGACCGTCGTCATTGAAGACAAGAAATTACGCCCTTTGGAATACGGAGAAGCCTTATTAAAAATGGAATGCTGCGGTGTATGCCACACCGACCTGCATGTAAAAAATGCGGATTTCGGTGATGTATCCGGCATCACACTTGGGCATGAAGGCATCGGTGTTGTGACTGAAGTAGCAGAAGGTGTTACATCACTTAAAGTTGGCGATCGCGCCAGTGTCGCGTGGTTTTTCCGCGGCTGTGGCAACTGCGAATACTGTAACAGCGGCAAAGAAACTTTCTGCCGCACAGCCAAGAATGCGGGTTATACCGTCGACGGCGGGATGGCTGAAGAATGCATTGTCAGTGCTGATTACGCGGTCAAAGTTCCTGACGGTCTCGATTCAGCAGAAGCCAGTAGTATTACTTGCGCTGGCGTGACTACTTATAAGGCCATTAAAGTTTCAGGTATAAAACCAGGCCAATGGCTGGCGATTTACGGCCTGGGCGGGTTGGGAAATCTGGCCCTGCAATATGCCAAGAATGTATTCAATGCCAAAGTGATCGCTATTGATGTCAATGACAAACAACTGGCATTGGCAAAAGAGATGGGGGCAGATTTAACCCTTAATCCGAAGACGTGCAATGTCGATGAGATCATTCAGAAAGAGTTGGGCGGCGCCCATGCGGCCGTTGTGACAGCCGTCGCCAAATCAGCCTTTAACTCTGCCGTCGCCAGCGTCCGCGCTGCAGGGCGTGTTGTGGCAGTTGGCCTGCCAGTTGAAACGATGGACCTGAGCATTCCGCGCCTGGTCCTGGACGGTATTGAGGTCGTGGGCTCACTGGTGGGGACTCGCGAAGACCTGAAAGAGGCTTTCCGTTTCGGCGCCGAAGGTAAAGTCGTACCAAAAGTGCAGATGCGCCCACTCGAAGATATCAATACGATTTTTGAAGAAATGGAACAGGGTAAATTTACCGGCCGCATGGTTATTGATTTCACCAAGAAGCATTAACCTGATGATCTTGCCCTTTTGGATTTCGTAGCAGACTGCTTGATCCAGGATGTAAAAGGGCAAGATTTTTTTTATTTGGATATCTACGTTAAGTTGATAACACACAGCACATAGCTCAGTGTCTGTAACTGCAAAAAACTCTCACCCCTTTAAGTGGCGAAGTTTGCCTCGCGATTTGGCAAGGCATCCCCCAATCGGTCCCCTCTCCCTCGGGCATCGTTATTTTCAGGCGATTGTAGTCGCTGACGAGGAACGAAGGCTGCGATCGGCTGCGTGGTTTAACGGGACCTCTTGGATCAAGATCAAAAGATCGCGAGCAAGCTCGCTCCTACAGGGTCTAACTTATGTTTGGGAGGCGCTGCCGCGGTCATTTATCAGTGAGGTGTTGTCTGCGACGATGCGAAAAGTGGGATTCAAAAAATAATCCAAGTTAGAAAATCCCCACACAAATACAGAATCAAGGAAGGTTCAAAAAAAGCCCAAACAGGCTAGTTTCGCCGCTCGCCTCAACAGGATGCAGATCGGTTGATGGAGATCTTCATGGTCGAGGCTATGGGGGTCGTTCTGGTGCTGGTTTTCGTGGAACGCAACCAGGATGGTCGAGCTATCTCATTGCGCCGCGCTCAAACCAGGCGAGAAAACACTGTGCAAACCCGCACATGGCGGGCCAGTTGACGGTGTATGTATTGATCGATTTATCGCCTGTATGCAGGCAACCCCGATGGTCGGTGGGTCATTCTTATGTATGCAGGTGTAGTATGTTGTATTACACATCACTACACCGAGGTCACCATGTCCATTATGTCTCTGCGCCTGCCTGACGATATGGCAGACATGCTCGCCCATTTGGCCAAGGCAACCGGCCGCAGCAAGTCCTTTTTAGCCATCGATGCACTGCGCGATTATTTGGCGCGTGAAGCCTGGCAGATAGCCGAGATCCAAAAAGCCATTGAAGAAGCCGATGCGGGTGATTTTGCCTCTGAGAATGAAGTCGCCGCGACACTGAACAAATGGTCTGCCAATGAGGGTTGAGTGGCTAAGGACAGCACTCAAGAATCTGGATGATGAGGCTACCTACATCGCCGTGGAAAACCCTCAGGCCGCTATCGAGTTCGTTAAAACCATCAGGGCGAGTGTTGAACAATTGTCACAGTTCCCCTCTATAGGCCGAGAAGGCAGGTTACCGGGCACGCGTGAATGGCCACTGCCGAACTGGCCTTATGTGATCCCTTACCGAATCAGGCTGGGTAAGTTGCAAGTCCTGCGAATTTTCCATTCACGTCGCCTTCCACCCAGCAGTCGGTAGTAAAAGGCAAAACGTCCGCATTGCGGGCAGGATTTTGAGACGGCCTTGCTGTTCGAGCCTGATGATTAGCACACAACAAAAAAGCCCCGTAGACGTTAATCTACGGGGCTTTGAATGTGGAGGCCGAAGCCGGAATCGAACCGGCGTGGGCGGATTTGCAATCCGCTGCATAACCATTTTGCTATTCGGCCATTGCGCTTGAAGCTTCTGTTTAGAAGTATCAAAAGCAAGGAAATTTGCGACTTGATCGCTACAACTCTTTGATTCTTCAGCTATTCAGGTAGTTGCCCTGAGCTGATGGCGCGCATTATGTACTAGAAGATCGAAGCTGGCAACCCCCTGAATTCTAATAATTTTTAGTGTCGGATCTCATTGCAGGAAATTATTGGGGGCTCCCTCTTGCCCCTCCGCGTGCATCCTCCCAAGCTACGCTCTACATGACTAGAGACCGCAAGGGTGTGAGGAGTATGAACATGCGCATTTTAGTCACCGGCGGTGCCGGTTTCATTGGTTCGGCTCTGATCCGCCACTTGATTAAAGACACGTCCCACGAAGTGCTTAACGTCGACAAGTTGACCTACGCCGGTAATCTGGAATCGCTGCAAAGCATCGCTACAGACACCCGTTACGAGTTCGTTCAGGCTGACATCGTTGATCAGGCGGCGATGAGCGCAGTTATTGAGCGCTTCCAGCCGCAGGCGATCATGCACTTGGCGGCCGAGTCGCACGTTGATCGCTCCATCGATGGCCCGTCGGACTTTATCCAGACCAACATTGTCGGCACTTACAGCCTGCTTGAGGCCACTCGTGATTATTGGTCGACGCTTGCAGAACCTGCAAAAAGTGCCTTCCGTTTCCACCATATTTCGACCGACGAAGTGTATGGCGACTTGCATGGCGTTGATGATCTGTTCTCTGAAACCACGCCGTACGCGCCAAGCTCGCCGTATTCGGCCAGCAAGGCGGCGTCTGACCACTTGGTACGCGCCTGGAACCGCACTTACGGTTTGCCGGTGCTGGTGACTAACTGCTCGAACAACTATGGGCCGTTCCATTTCCCGGAAAAACTCATCCCGTTGGTCATTCTCAATGCGTTGGCCGGTAAACCGCTGCCGGTGTACGGCAATGGCCTGCAAGTGCGCGACTGGCTGTTTGTAGAGGACCACGCCCGCGCCCTGCTCAAGGTGGTGACGGACGGTGTGGTCGGCGAAACGTACAACATAGGCGGGCATAACGAGCAAAAGAATATCGACGTGGTGCGCGGCATCTGTGCCTTGCTCGAAGAGTTGGCACCTGAGCGCCCTGCCGGTGTCGCGCAGTTCGCAGACTTGATTACCTTTGTTCAGGACCGTCCTGGCCATGACCAGCGTTATGCCATCGACGCCAGCAAAATCGAACGCGAGCTGGGCTGGGTGCCCGCAGAAACCTTTGAAACCGGCCTGCGCAAAACCGTGCAGTGGTACCTGGACAACCTGGAGTGGTGCAAACGCGTTCAGGATGGCAGCTACCAAGGCCAGCGCCTGGGCTTCACTGACGCCAAGGACCTGATTGCATGAGCCGCACCGCCACGCCTTTAAAAATCCTCATCAGCGGCAAGACCGGCCAGGTGGCCGTTCAGCTGCAAAAGCAGCTTGGCGATGTGGCCGAGTTGATTGTGCTGGGCCGTGATGAGCTGGATTTGAGCCAGCCCGAGCAGATCCGCGCACAGGTTCGCGCCCATCGCCCGGATTTGATCATTAACGCCGGTGCACACACGGCGGTGGATCTGGCAGAAAGCGAGCCGGACTTGGCGTTTGCCATCAATGGCACCGCGCCGGGCGTTTTTGCTGAAGAAGCCAAGGCGCTGGGTATCCCACTGATCCACTACTCCACCGACTACGTGTTCGATGGCAGCAAGCCCGGGCCTTATACCGAAGACGATCCAACCGGCCCACTGGGCGTCTACGGCAAAAGCAAATTGGCGGGCGAGCAAGCGATCACTGCAGTGGGCGGGCAGCATTTGATCCTGCGCACCAGTTGGGTGTACTCCACCCACGGTAAGAACTTCCTGCTGACCATGCAGCGTTTACTCCCGGAAAAAACCGAGCTGCGCGTGGTGGCTGACCAGATTGGCGCACCGACCTGGGCGGGCACCATTGCCAGGAGCACGCGCGCGTTAATCGAACGCTGGCAGGCGGGCCAAGCAGGTGCATGGGGTGTGTACCACCTGACAGCAGCCGGTGAAACCTCCTGGTTTGGTTTTACCCAAGCCATTGCCGAGCACCTGACGGCCCAAGGCAAAACGTGCGCCACCCTTGAGCCGATTCCGGCCAGCGCCTACCCGACCCCCGCGGCCCGCCCGCAAAACTCGCGTCTGGATTGCAGCCGCCTGGCCCGTGAATGGCAGGTCAGCCAGCCAGACTGGCGCACCGCGCTCGATGAGTGCGTGACCGAACAGCGCTAAAACGGGTTCAGGCTATTTCAGCATGCCGTGGGAGCGGGCTTGCTCGCGATTGCATCGACAGGGTGAAACATCCATACCGAGTCGTCTGTATCGCGAGC
>NZ_JASCPQ010000159.1:0-6620 GCF_029959305.1 Pseudomonas sp. PS01297 | reverse complement strand
GGCTTGCTCGCGATACGGGCAACACGATGTAACTGTTACACCGCGTCGGTCCAATCGCGAGCAAGCCCGCTCCCACATAAGTGTTTTGGGGCTGGAGTTAACGCACAAACAGTTGCGAGGTGGTGATGGCCATGTCACCACCCGGCAATTTGATGCTGCCCACTTGTTTCATGCTGTCGGCATCAAACACCGCCACATCGTTGTAGGTCCCGGCGAGGTAGATTTTGCTGCCGGCCTTGTTGAACGCGATGCAGTAGTACGAATGGTCCAGCGGCGCCGACTGCAAGAGTTTTTGTTGCTTGATGTCGTACTTGGACAGACGGTTTAGCAGGCCAAACATCAGGTTCGGGTCTTTCGGTGAACGCATGCCGGTGAAGTAAATTTCGGTCAGCGGGCCAAAATCGGTGGTTGTCGCCTTACCGGTTTTAAGGTCAACGCTGAGCTGGCCATACACGTAGTCGGCGGTGGCCAGATCCTGTTTGTCATCCTTGAATTTGGCCGCGGTGTAGAGCAGCGAGAAATCGTGCAGGTAGCTCTGATGGTTCCAGAAATACAGCACGTCCGGAGAGCTGTAGCCTGGGCGGTTCCAGTGGCGGGTGGGGAGCAGCACATCGAACTTGCCGGTCTGCGGGTTGACTTTATAAAGGTCTGGCCCGGCCACGTACAAGCTGCCGTCGTCACCCGCCTGCATGATGCTTAATTGCCGGGGTGCCGGAAAACTGCGGATCGGCTTGGCATTCAGACCGGCATCGGTGGCGTACACATCAAGCCGCGGTTGCTGCACCTCGTAATGGTCGTTGAGCATCAACGTCGGGTTGGCGATGGTGTACAGCTCCTTGCCGTCCGGGCTGAGGGTGAAGCTGAACATGGCGCGGGCCTTTTCCCCCGGTTTTTGCGTGATGCTGGCATGGAACACCTGCTTGCAGGTGTCCAGCTCGACGCCGTACACATCGGCGTAGTGGTTATTGAGCACGTACGCGGTTTTATGGTCCGGCGATATTTGCACCGAGCCCGGCCCGAATGCGTCCGGCATCTTGCAGGTTTTAAACAGCGTGTCGGTGGCCGCATCCACCACGTGCAGGTTGTTCGGGTAGTTGGTGAGCACCATGTACTCATGGCCGGTTTGCAAGGCGCGATTGTCATCGGCCAACACGGTCAGCGAAAAGGCGCTGAGAACGGCAAGCGCGGCCTGGCCGCAGGTTTTGATGCTTGGCATGCTGGAATCCTTATTCTTGTGTACCCAGGCAAGTCATTTGTCTTTTGGAAAGACAGTCCCAAGGTTGCGCCAGTTTTCGTTGGACGCTTGAGCGTCCTTGTTCCAGTCCGGGTAGGTGCTCATCATGTCGGGCACCTGGGCTGGCCACCAGCACGGGTCAGAGCAGCCGTACAGGTCAGACTCCATGGGCTGGCACAACGACGAGACGCCGCCAAACGCATCAATTTCCCAACCTGGGTCGGTGGTCGAGGTGCACCCCGCCACCGAGTTCATCGCCACCACTTCCTCGATCCGGTTTTCGGCCGCAGCCTCATCGAGTTTCAACGCTTTGTTATTGATTGCCTTGAGATGTTTCATATCAGTGAGCCTTGCGCGGAGTGATGTAACTGCTGATGAACGCAGGGTTTTGGGCCATGATCCGGGTGTACACCTCGATGCCGAAGTCGACCCAGTCACGCATCAGTTCGCAGTAGTGATATGTCGGGTGCGTCGCATCGCCATAGCGGGCGTAACTCTCGTGATAGCAGCCGCCGGAGCACAGATTACGGATCTGGCAGTCATCGCAGCCCGTATTGGTTCGGTCCAGGCGTTGCGACAAAAAGTCGTTGAGCTCCACTTGTTTTACCGCGCTGTGCACGTTGCCAAACGTAGGCAAGGTCGAGCCGGTAAAGCGGTGGCAAAGGTTGAGTTCACCTTTGTAGTCGACAGCCAGCATTTTCAGGCCCGCCCCGCATGGCAGGGCTTTTTTGTGGCCTTCATGGATGTCGGTGATCAACTGGTGCAAGTTGGAAAAACCAATGTTGCGGTGCTCCAGTGCCGCTTTCAGATAACGGCGGCCCAGGCGCTTCATGCTGGCAAAGACTTCCACCAGTTCGTCATTGCTCAGGTTGAAGCTGCTGATGTCACCGGAGGTCACCGGGGCAAAGCCGACCTCGGCAAACCTCAGCTCGTTGAACAGGTGGTCCCAGATGGTCTCGACATCGGTGACGCCGGTGGTCAGGGTCACCCTCGCACCGACCGGGCGGCTGTTGTAGCGCGACAAGAGCATTTCGGCCTTGCGCCGCACCACGTCATAGGTGCCCTGCCCGCCCACGGTGATGCGGTTGCGGTCGTGCACGGTTTTTGGCCCGTCAATGCTCACTGACAACCCGAAACGGTGGGCGTTGAGGTAGTCCACCGTGTCTTCGTTCAGCAGCGTGGCGTTAGTGGTCATCACGAACTCCACCGACTTGCCCGCCTCGGCAAAGCGCTTTTCGCAGTAATCGACCATGTGTTCGATAAGCTTGCGGTTGCTCAAGGGCTCGCCGCCAAAGAACACCACGGTAAAGCGCTCTTCGTCCGGGGACTCGCGCAAGAGCATTTCAACCGACGCCACGGCGGTGTCGATGTCCATTTTTTTGCCCTCGGAGGGCTTGTCCAGGTCTTCCTTGTAGCAGTAGGTGCAGCTCAGGTTGCAGCCGGTGTTGACGTTGAGCACTACAGTGTTGATGGCCGTGCGCTCAACCCGTTTGGCGGCTATGTCCGGGGTCAGTGGCGAACCGTCGCTGACCAGTTCCAGGGACATCAGCTCACGCAGGGTTTCGGTGATTTCTTCACCGTTAAAGCGTGAAGCCAAGCGCTGGATCAAGTCATCCGATGAGCAGCCGGGGCCGCGCAGCGTATCAATGATGGTGCCAGTCAGCTCATCGCTGGCAAACAGCGATGAGCTGGGTATGTGAAACAGCATGCGGTCAGCATCCACATGCACTTCGTGCAGGTTGCGTTCCACCAGATTCAAGATTACGCCCATGCCAAACCTCCAGTGCAAGCCCCGTCGGCGGGGCTTGCGGTCATTCCGAAAAGTGTTTGTCGCCAGTGCTTGCAAAGGCCTTGCTTAGGGAATGGGCGGATTGTTCCAGCGTTGCACGGTGACGATCATATGGCCCTCGCCGGTCAGCGCGTTGCCTGCATCATCAACCGCAGCGATCACCTTGAGGTTGCCGGCATTGTTGGTAGACATTTTGCGCGCCGGGTTAGGCCCGGCATCGCCCGGGGTGAAGATGCCGTTTTCAGCCTGCATGACACCGGCGAACTTGACGTCTTCGTCTTCCTTGGCTTGTTCGTTGAACGGCTCTACATGCCACTTTGCAGGCACTACACCGATGCGGTAGGGCTTGCCATCTGCCCCTTTGCCCCAGGCTTCGGCGTCAAAGCGGCCCTGAACCTTGGGCGTCGAACCGCCACCACCGCCAATTCGTGCTACCGAGAACTCGGGCACCACCTTGACCTCGGCGATCTGGTTGTACACCGCCAGGGCTGGCCCCTTGAGCGCGCCCACGCTGACCTCACGCAAGCCCGGTTGCGCATCGGCGCCAGCCTTGACCTTCAGCTTGATACGCGACGGGCTCTGCTCCAGCACTTCAAGCACCTCTACGCCCTGTCCCAGGTTCGGGGTGCCGCTGAGGCCGCTGCCGACCAGGGTGATTTCGCTTTCACTGCCGGCTTTTACGTAGCCCGGTTGCACCGCAAGCACACGGTTGGTGCCCACTTTGGCGGCGATAAAGTCCAGCCCGCGCTCGTCGTGATCGGCTTCAAACATGCGCCCTTGCAGGGTGTTGTCCTTGGCGGCGAACACTTGATGCATGTTCACCCCGTCGACCTTCACATTGCCGCGCCATTCGTAGCCGCTGTAGAGCAAGGCGCTGCCTTCACCGTTGAACGGCGCACCATCGGCGTATTGGCCGGTGATCTTGACCTTGAAGGTATCTTTGCCGTCTGGCGCAACAGCCATCACCCCGGCCACTTCTCCTTTGCCCGGCAAGTGCCCGCTAAAGCTCCAGTTGCCTGTCAGGGTTTGGCTTTTAGGCGCAGTTTTCAGCCATTGCTGCCACGCCGGATTGTCCAGCGGATAACGCTCGGCCAGCATCGGCACCATTTGGGTACGGGCCAGATCAAACCAGTCACGGTCGCGGGACAAGGCCTGATATTCCAGCGACGGCCATTGCCCGAGGTGGAAGTTCACCAGCCGCTCCCATTCCTGAGCCGGACGCCGTTGCAGGGCAATACGTGCGCCGGAGTGGCAACGGGCGCACATTTGCGTGGTTTGCTCGTCGAAATGTTCGACCGTGTTCAAGCGTCGCTCAAGGGCATAGCGCACGCCGTCCGTTTCGCTCGGCGCCAGGCCTTGAGTGTCGGCCAGGTATTTGACCAAGGTGCGGCGATCCTCATCGCTGATCTGCAAGCCGTGCATGGTCTGCATCCGGGCGATGCTCATCAGCCAGCCTTCCGGGGTTTTGCGCTGGAGGCTGATACGGCTCAGGCCGTTGTTGGCTTCGGGGATATGACAGCCCATACAGTTTTGCTGGAGGATGCTCTGGGCATCGCGGGCAGCCTGGCTGTCCGGTGCATGCAAGCCTACACAAGCGGCCAGGGCCAGCAGGCTGGCGTTCAAGCCTGATCGGAGTTTTATCTTCATCAACGTCGGACCTCGCACGGTGCTTTCTTATTGTTGTGGCTTATCGTTTTGAAACGTCTGAACGGAGTAATACACGGAGCGTGCCAGCTTACGAAAAGACAGGTAAATCAGCGAGATGGGCGGCAATACAGGTTTTGCCCCCCGTGTTTGCAGGCTTTGGGGCGTTTTATATCGAGACAGCTGTTGCACTCTGAGACGCGGCAGATGGGCGCCCATGTTGCGAAAACCGTCTCAAACCTGTCGCAGATTGCGACAACTTGCCATGCCGGGCAGGCGCAGCACGACCTTAAAACCCTGCAAATACGGGGTAACAGCAAACTGGCACAACCGTTGCGAATGCCCTCGGACACTAACAAGACGAGGACTCATCATGTCGCTTGCTGCTCTGCTTCCTGCCACTACGGCTTTTATTCAACGCGCCCCGCGCATGCTGGTTGGCGGCGCCTGGGTCGAGGCCGCAGACGGCCAGACCATGCCCCTGCACAACCCGGCCACCGGCGAAGTGCTTTGCGTCGTGCCCAAGGCTACGCCTGAGGACGTTGACCGCGCTGTTCTGGCTGCCCGCCACGCATTCGATGACTCTGCATGGACCCGTACACGGCCACGGGAACGACAAAACCTGCTGTGGAAACTGGCCGACCTGATGGAGCGTGATGCGCAGTTACTGGCGCAACTGGAATGCCTGAACAACGGTAAAAGTGCTGCCGTGGCCCAAGTCATGGACGTGCAGTTGTCCATCGACTTCCTGCGTTATATGGCCGGTTGGGCGACCAAGATCGAGGGTTCCAGCGTCGAAGTTTCGTTGCCGCTGATGCCCAACGATCAGTTCCACAGCTTTATTCGCCGTGAAGCGGTGGGCGTGGTCGGCGCTATCGTGGCCTGGAACTTCCCGCTGCTGCTAGCCTGCTGGAAACTCGGCCCGGCGTTGGCAACCGGCTGCACCGTGGTGCTGAAGCCTGCCGATGAAACCCCGCTGAGCGCGCTTAAACTGGCCGAACTGGTGCAAGAAGCCGGTTACCCCGAAGGCGTGTTTAACGTGGTGACCGGCACCGGGATCACCGCAGGCTCGGCACTGACCCACAACCCGCTGGTGGACAAACTGACCTTCACTGGCTCCACCGCCGTGGGCAAGCAGATCGGCAAGATCGCCATGGACTCCATGACCCGCGTGACCCTGGAACTGGGCGGCAAGTCCCCGACCATCGTCATGGCCGACGCCGACCTGAAAAGCGCCGCTGCCGGGGCGGCCAGTGCCATCTTCTTCAACCAGGGCCAGGTCTGCTGCGCGGGTTCGCGGCTGTATGTGCAGCGCAAGCATTTCGACAATGTGGTGGCCGATATCGCCGACATTGCCAACGCCATGAAGCTGGGCAATGGCCTGGATTCCAGCGTAGACATGGGCCCGCTGATTTCCGCCCGCCAGCAGGAACGTGTCGCGCATTACATTGAAATGGGCCGTGAAAGTGGCGCCACCATTGCCTGTGGCGGCGAGCAATACGGGCCCGGTTTTTTTGTTAAACCAACTGTGATTGTTGACGTTGATCAACAACATTCACTGGTGCAGGAAGAAATCTTCGGCCCGGTATTGGTGGCGATCCCGTTTGATGACGAAGCTGACGCCCTGCGCATGGCCAATGACAGCCCCTACGGGTTGGGTGCGAGCATCTGGTCAAACGACCTTGGCGCGGTGCACCGGATGATCCCGCGCATCAAGTCCGGTTCGGTGTGGGTCAACTGCCACAGCGCCCTCGACCCGGCGCTGCCGTTTGGCGGCTACAAAATGTCCGGCGTGGGCCGTGAAATGGGTTATGCGGCGATTGAGCATTACACCGAGCTGAAATCGGTGTTGATCAAGCTTTAACACCCATGTAGGAGCTGCCGCAGGCTGCGATCTTCTAAAAATCAAAAGATCGCAGCCTGCGGCAGCTCCTACAGGACGGGTTGGTAGCC
>NZ_JASCPQ010000158.1:0-6627 GCF_029959305.1 Pseudomonas sp. PS01297 | reverse complement strand
CGAGGTACGAAGGCTGCGATGGGTTGCGCAGCGACCCCAATCGGCGGTCCTGCGGCCCGCATCGCAGCCTTCGTGCCTCGTCAGCGACTACAGGGTTTTTTGTAACAGCTCGCGAAATTGCGCCAAGGGCACTGGCCTGCTGTGCAGATAGCCCTGGTACAAATGGCAGTCCAGTGTTTGCAGGTACGTCAACTGCGCCAGTTGCTCAACACCTTCTGCCACCACGGTCAGGCCCAGGCTGTGAGCCATGGCGGCGATGGCGCGGATAATCTCGGCATCGTTAGGGTCCTGGATCGCGTCACGCACAAACGACTGGTCAATTTTCAAGGTGTCGACCGGTAAGCGCTTGAGGTGGGTCAGGGAAGAATAGCCCGTGCCGAAGTCGTCCATCGCAAAGCTGGCGCCGAGGGCGATCAACTGGTGCATTTTTTCGATGGTATCTTCCAGGTTTTGAATCACGATGCCTTCGGTGACTTCCAGTTTGAGCATCGAGTAGGGCAGGTGGTGATTCAACAGGCTGCGTTGTACCCGCTCAACAAAGTCGCTCTGCAAAAATTGCCGTGGGCTGATGTTGACGCACAGGCTGAAACCCTCTGGGTCGAGCAGGCCTTCTTTAAGCAGTTCGCTGAAAGCACGGCACGCCTCATCGAGCACCCAAGTGCCCGCTTCCAGAATCAGACCGCTGTCTTCGAGGATTTTAATAAATTCACTGGGTGACTGCGGCCCCAACTCAGGGTGAGTCCAGCGCAGCAAGGCTTCAGCGCCGACGATGCGGTTGCTGCGGGCGTCGACTTGCGGTTGAAAGTGCAGGCTGAATTCGCTGCGGGCCAGCGCCTGACGCAAATCGCTTTCCATGCGCATGCGCTGGCTGGCGGCGGTCTGCATTTCAAAGTGAAACAGTTGCGTGGTGTTGCGCCCTGCATCCTTGGCCCGGTACAGCGCAATATCGGCGCGCTTGAGCAGGTCGGCCGGGTTGGCGCCGTGGTCGGGAATCAGCGCGATACCAATGCTGGGGGTCACTTGCAGGCGCTGGCCGTCGAGGAACATCGGTTCGGCGAGCAATTGGCGAATGGTGTCGGCGATATGACACACCGAGTCTGTCACCTCTTGTTGCGAGCCTTTAAGCCCGGTCAGCAGCACTACGAATTCATCACCACCCAAGCGCGCTACGGTGTCTTCACTGCGCACGCTGGCTTCCAGGCGCGCTGTGATGATACGAAGCACCGAATCACCCACCGGGTGCCCCAGTGAGTCGTTGATGTGCTTGAAGTGATCAAGGTCCAGAAACAACAGCGCGCCGCGCAAATCATGGCGCTTGAGCAGCGAAGTCTGCTGGCTCAGGCGGTCCATCAGCAGGGCGCGGTTCGGCAGGTTGGTCAAAGGGTCGTGGTAGGCAAGATGCCGGACTTGCGCCTGGGCGCTTTTCAATTGGCTGATGTCGCGCGCGGTCAGCAGCAGGCAGCGCGCCTCTTTGAGGGTAATCAGTTCAATTGAAATTTCAACCGTGAGCGGGCTGCCGTTCTTGGCCCGTCCAAGCACCTCGCGGTTGCTGATGCGGCCTTTTTCACGCAGTTCATCGAGCAGCGCCTGACGCTTCGAGCTGTCGCCCCAAATCCCCAGCTCATACGGGCTGCGGCCAATCACTTCGTCGCTGCTGTAGCCGGTCAGCCGGGTGAAGCCGTCGTTGACTTCAAGGTAACGACCGCTCACCAGTTCGCTGATGGTGATGGCGTCGGGGCTGGAGTGAAAAGCCTTGGCGAATTTTTCTTCGCTGGCCTTGAGCGCGGCTTCAGCCCGCTGTTGCTGGGTAATGTCGCGCAGGGTGGTGACAATGCACGGCTGGCCATTGACCTCGATATGGCGGCTGGACAATACGCAGGTCAGCGGTTCGCCATTTTTGTGGTGCAAGGTTAACGCCGGGTTGGTCTGTGCCGGGGCGCGGATAATGCGCTGTAACTGGCGCAGGTGCTGGGCGCTGGCATCGGTCAGGGCGCTGCTGGTGTCTGCGCCTTCTTGCAGGTCGGCCACGGTCCAGCCAAACGTCTGGGTGAAGCTGGTGTTGATTTCGATGAAGTGCGCGCTGTCTGCGAGCATCACGCAAATGGGGTCGGGGCTGGTCTGGAAGACACTGGCAAACTTTTCTTCGGAGGCGCTCAGGCGTTGTTCGCGTTCCACCTGGTCCGTTATGTCGAGCAGGGTGCCGGCCATGCGCAGCGGTTTGTCCGCTGCATCGCGGTACAGCCGGGCACGGCTTTCCAGGTAGCGCGAGGCGCCGTGCGCCAGCGGCACGCGGTAGGTCAGTTGGTAATTACCGGCCGGGCCTTCGCGCAGCGAGCGGTAGGCATTGCGCATGTTGAAGCGTTCTTCTTCGGGCACGCCCTCAAAAAACGCATCAAATGATTCGTTGAACGGCTCTGCGGGCAAGCCATGCAACTGCGCGGCGCGGGCCGAGCCATACAGGCGGCCGGTGGGGATGTGCCAGTCCCAGGTGCCCAGTTGCGCCGAGTCGAGTGCAAGGTCCAGGCGTTCCTGGCTTTCAATCAGCGCTTGCTCGGCTTCTTTGCGTATACGGTTGTCGACGAAGGTGCTGATCAGGTACGCCTCGCCCTCCAGTTCGACTTTTTGCGCGCTCAGCATGCCTTCATGGTAGTGGCCGTGACGGTCGGCCAATTGCACTTCCAGGGTGATCGGGGCGTTCTGTTGGCTGATGGCCTTGGTGAATTGCAGGCGCTGCGCCGGGTCGGGCCAGATGCCCAGCTCAACCGTGGTACGGCCAATGGCTTCGGCGGCGGTCCAGCCAAGCTGGCTTTCAAAGCTATGGTTGGCCTCGCTGATCAGGCCGTCTTCGATACGCACCAGCAAGACCATATGCGGTGACAACTGAAACAGCGTCGAAAAACGTTGCTCTGAACTGTTCAGCGCTTGCTGGCGCTGACGTTGCAGGGTGACGTCGCGAATCACCCCCATGATCCGTGGGTTGGGGTCATCGCCGGGCACCTGGCTGCCGTGGATCTCCAGCCAGTGCAGGCTGCCATCAGGCCAGCGCACCCGGTAATGAACGGGCTTTAGCAGCGGCTCGCCGTTGATAATCGCCTCGAACGCCTGTTGGGCCTTGGGCCAGTCATCAAAGGGCAGGGTGGCCAATTGCTGAAGATTACCGGGCAGTGCCTGAGCTGACTCAAAGCCAAAAAAAACGTGCGCTCCATTCGACCAATGCAAGTCGCCGCTGTTGAGTTCCCAGCACCATGCGCCCAGTTGGGCTGCGTTCATGGCCGTGAGCAGTTGCGTGGCACTCAGCGCGTGATTGTCCAGGGCTGACAGGTCGACATCAGACGCATCAGGGGCAGGGTGCAGCGCATCCGTGGGGTTTGACATTGACTGCAGTCCTTGGGCTGAAAATCTTGAAAACGATCCATGCCTGAACCGGTGTTTTCAGGGTTGCTCAGTGTGCAGCGTGTCGACTTGGGCATCCAGCAGTGTCATGAAAGCGTGTGCGGCGTTCGACAAAGTTCTTTCGGTGTGCACGATATAGCCTAGTTGACGTGTCAGTTGTATGCCCGGCAAGGCGATGGAGGCCACTTGTTCGTCGAGCATGGTGCGCGGCAACACGCTCCATGCCAGGCCGATGGATACCATCATCTTGATGGTTTCCAAGTAGTTGGTGCTCATGGCGATATTGGGTGTGAGGCCTTGGCCTTCAAACAGGCGCTGCACGATATGGTGAGTAAAGGTGTTGCCCCCCGGAAACACCGCCGGGTGGTGAGCAATGTCCGACAGGCTCACGCTGGTTTGCTGAGTGAGGCTGTGCTCGGGCGCCACCACGAAATCCAGCGGGTCGTCCCACACCGGTACCGCGCGAATCAGCGAATGAGGTTCCGGCGCCAGGGTGATAACCGCCAATTCGGCGCGGCCATGGAGAATTTCTTCGTAGGCAACTTCTGAATCCAGGAACTGAATATCCAGCGCGACCTTGGGATAAGTGCGCGTGAACTCACGCAGTAACGGCGGCAAACGGTGCAGGCCGATATGGTGACTGGTGGCCAGGGTCAGGCGCCCGCTGACCTCGCCATTAAGGTTGTTGAGCGCCCGTCGGGTGTCATCCAGCACGTTGAGAATCTGGTAGGCGCGTGGCAGTAAGGCCCGGCCCGCCTCGGTCAAACTGACCTCGCGACCCAGCCGGTCAAACAGCCGCAGCTTGAGTTGCTGCTCAATGCTGGCGATGCGTTTGCTGATCGCAGGCTGGGTTAAAAACAACCGTTCGGCGGCGCCAGAGAAGCTTCCGGTTTCTGCAATGGCGATGAAAGCGTTGAGATTCGCGAGATCCATCTAGGTGAATTCCTGTTAGTTATCCAAAGCATAAAAATTATGAATTTGAGTTATTCACTGTAACCCCATAGCATCGACCTCACAAGCCAAGTGGTTATTGGCATAGAAAGTAGCTGATGAGGAAACCGTCTGATGGCCGGCAAAACGCTCTACGACAAGCTCTGGGATTCGCATTTGGTCAAACAGCGCGACGATGGTTCGGCGCTGATCTACATCGATCGTCATATCATTCACGAAGTGACGTCGCCGCAAGCCTTTGAAGGCCTGCGTCTGGCCGGGCGCAAGCCTTGGCGCATCGATGCCAACATAGCGACCCCGGACCACAACGTACCGACCACGCCAGAGCGCAAGGGCGGGATCGAAGCGATCGCTGACCAGGTTTCCCGTTTGCAGGTGCAAACCCTCGACGACAACTGCGACGAGTACGGCATCACCGAATTCAAGATGAACGACGTCCGCCAGGGCATCGTGCACGTGATTGGCCCGGAGCAGGGCGCCACCTTACCGGGCATGACTGTGGTCTGCGGCGACTCGCACACCTCGACCCATGGCGCGTTTGGCGCATTGGCTCACGGTATCGGCACCTCCGAGGTTGAGCATGTACTCGCCACGCAGTGTCTGGTCGCGAAAAAAATGAAGAACATGCTGGTCTTGGTCGAAGGGCAATTGCCGTTCGGCGTGACTGCTAAAGACATCGTGCTGGCCGTCATTGGCAAAATCGGCACCGCTGGCGGCAATGGCCACGCCATTGAATTTGCCGGTAGCGCGATTCGCGACCTGTCGGTTGAAGGCCGCATGACCATCTGCAACATGTCGATTGAAGCCGGTGCCCGTGTGGGCTTGGTGGCTGCCGACGAAAAAACCGTGGCATACGTCAAGGGTCGTCCGTTCGCACCCAAGGGCGCTGAGTGGGACTTGGCCGTAGAAGCCTGGAAAGACCTGGTGTCGGATGCCGACGCCACGTTCGACACCGTGGTTGAACTCGATGCTGCCCAGATCAAGCCGCAGGTGAGCTGGGGTACTTCGCCAGAAATGGTCTTGGCCGTGGATCAGAACGTGCCGGATCCGGCGCAGGAAGCTGACTTGGTCAAGCGTGGCTCGATTGAGCGTGCCTTGAAGTACATGGGCTTGAACGCTAACCAGGCGATCACCGACATCCAGCTGGACCGCGTGTTCATTGGCTCGTGCACCAACTCGCGAATCGAAGACTTGCGCGCTGCGGCAGTGATTGCCAAAGGCCGCAAAGTGGCCTCGACCATCAAGCAAGCGATTGTGGTGCCGGGTTCGGGCCTGGTTAAAGAGCAGGCCGAGGCTGAAGGCCTGGATAAAATCTTCCTCGAAGCCGGTTTTGAATGGCGTGAGCCAGGTTGCTCGATGTGTCTGGCGATGAACCCGGACCGCCTGGAGTCGGGCGAGCACTGCGCTTCGACCTCCAACCGCAACTTCGAAGGCCGTCAGGGTGCCGGTGGTCGTACTCACCTGGTGAGCCCGGCCATGGCCGCCGCCGCCGCAGTAAACGGTCGCTTTATCGACGTCCGTGAATTGATTTAAGGAGCGCAGCATGAAAGCTTTTACCCAGCACACCGGGCTTGTCGCACCTTTGGATCGCGCCAACGTCGACACCGACCAGATCATCCCGAAGCAGTTTTTGAAGTCGATCAAACGCACCGGCTTTGGCCCGAATTTGTTTGACGAGTGGCGCTACCTGGACGTGGGTCAGCCTTATCAGGACAACTCCAAGCGCCCCTTGAACAAGGACTTCGTGCTCAACGCCGAGCGCTATCAGGGCGCGAGCGTGTTGTTGGCCCGTGAAAACTTCGGTTGCGGCTCCAGCCGTGAACACGCCCCTTGGGCCTTGGAAGAGTACGGCTTTCGCAGCATCATCGCGCCGAGCTACGCCGACATCTTCTTCAACAACAGCTTCAAAAACGGCCTGTTGCCGATTATTTTGAGCGACGCTGAAGTGGACGAGCTGTTCGCCCAGGTTGAAGCGACGCCGGGTTATCAGCTCAACATCGACCTGCAAGCCCAGACCGTGACCCGTCCAGACGGCAAAGTGTTGAACTTTGAGATCGATGCGTTTCGCAAGCACTGCCTGCTCAACGGCCTCGATGACATCGGCTTGACCTTGCAGGACGGCGATTCGATTGCAGCGTTTGAAAGCAAGCACCGCGCAAGCCAGCCATGGTTGTTCCGTGACGCTTGATAAGCGTATTTTTTGAAGTGTGGGAGCGGGCTTGCTCGCGAGGATAAACCCCGGTTTGTCTCTTGAACCGAGGCGCCTGAATCGCGAGCAAGCCC
>NZ_JASCPQ010000157.1:0-6874 GCF_029959305.1 Pseudomonas sp. PS01297 | reverse complement strand
AGCTTGCCTCGCGATCTTTCAAAAGATCAAAAGATCGCGAGGCAAGCTCGCTCCTGCAGGCAACCTTGTGTATTTATTTTGCTGTGGTAGTGTCCAAGTTCGCCTCGTCGACACGAGGCTGGTCAAAACCCCGCCATGTCCTGGCGGGGTTTTGCTTTTCCGTGCAGAAAAAAGGAGTCTGCCAGGTCATGAGTACTTCACCCGCCATCACCCTCACACGCCTGGACGTACAACGTCTGGAGAAGCTGATCGACAGTCTGGATGACACGTTACCCGGTGTTATTGCGTTGCAGGCCGAGCTGGATCGTGCCGAAAATGTCGTCGGCCACGAAGAAGTGCCGGCCAATGTCGTGACCATGAATTCGCGCGTGCATTGCCGCGAACAAAGCAGCGGCAAAGATTATGACCTGACGCTGGTCTACCCAAAAGATGCCAACGCAGACGAAGGCAAAATTTCGATTCTGGCGCCGGTCGGCAGCGCGCTGCTGGGCTTGCAGACGGGCCAGCACATCGACTGGCCGGCACCCGGCGGCAAGACCCTCAAACTTGAATTGCTTGAAGTTAAATACCAGCCAGAAGCCGCAGGCGATTTCGAGCTTTAAACTGCCCCGATACACCAGATCCGCGGTAGCGCTCGGTTTTGCAGCGCTGCCCAAACGCCCTAGACCGTTATAACGGGCAACCTGATCGGGTGTTCATGCCGAGCCAGTTGGCTCAAAAAACGGTAGCTGTCATTCAACTCACGCGACAGCGCCAGGCGCTCACGACTGTCCGGCCCGGTCTTCCATTTCGAACGGTTGTCCAACTGCGCCAACTGCTGCTCATCCCAGCCCCATTCGTGGGTCAGGCGCTCCAGCAGGGCGCGCTGCCAGGGGGCACCCTGCGCCGGGGCATGGCCGGAGAGCTTGTGATTGACCTTAAGGTACAAGCTGCGGCGCACCAGCTCCAAGCGCTGAACATCGCCACGGACCTGCAAATAGCCCTCAATGCGCCGGTACACCATCACGTACGGATCCAGCTCATCGAGGTCCAGTTGATGGGCGTACACGGCGCGCTTGTAGCCCAGGCTCAGGCAACTCACCCGAGGGTGCTCGCTGGCATACACCTCAATCAACAGCAGTTTGAGCACCGATTTGTAGGGCGACTCGATGCCCTTGAACAACTGCTTCAACCCGGCCCCTAAAAACTCGGCCGCCGGGATGTGCGCCAAATGCCCGAGGTCGATCACCTCATCTGCCGGGATCAGGCGCTGAGCCTCAAGCGTCTGAATGAATTCGCCATAGCGCGCTTCTTCATACGTGGGCACCCACCACCACAACGGCGTGCGCCCGCCGAGCCAGATCGCCGTGCGATAAAACTCATCGAGCAACAACGAATGTTGCGCGTTTACAAAGTCATCCACGTCGCACTGCAGGGCACGCTCGCCTTGGGCAAAACGCGGGGCATCAATCAGAAAAAAGTGCGCTTCACTGCCCTGGCCCGCAGCCCATGTCTCGAGGCGGCGGCATTTTTTGCGCAAATTGGCCAACGCCTGGTCGTCCAAACCCGGCGCATGGCAGAGCCACACGTCCATATCGCTCTGGTCGGTCTGCGCCAACGTGCCCAGGCTGCCCATTAAGTACAGGCCGTGAATGGCCTGGGGCTGGCAGGGCTGTGGGCAATAGATAAAGTCCGCGGCTAACGCCTGCGCCGCCGTCAGGGTTGGCGCATCCGGGGCATAACCCGAGACACCGGCCGGCGTGCCGTCCGAGACATAGCCGGGCAGCAGCGGGTCGTTCACATGAAACAACAGGGCCAACAGATTGAGGATCGTTTGCTGAGCGGGCAACAGGCCTTCCATTGCGCGCTGCAGACGTCCTTTGTTGACCGCCAGAAACCGCTCACGCACTTGATGGAGAACCTGTCGATCGATTCCCTCACTCAGAGCGGGTCTTACTTCCAGGGGGCGCGTCATTGCACACTCAGACCGGCTCGCCAAACGAGAAAGAGGAGGGGAGGTGAGTTTACAGCCAGCAGCACAAAAGACTTAGGACGATTGTGTTTTTGACGTCAGATTTTTTACATATCTGAACATTAGACGGGAAACAGGGAATGCGCCCGCGGAATCAACAAAGGGGGAGATTCCGTGGGCAATGCGGGATGTCAGGCAATTTCTGCCAGTTTTTCGCCCAGCTTCGACTCTGAGGTAAGGATCAGCAGCAGCCCTTGGACATGCTCGGCGGCATCACGGCCCAGGCTGGTCAGGTAACCACCATCGGGTTGATTGATCAGGTCTTTGTCATACAAACGTTGTGCTGCCGCGATCCGTTGTGGATCGGCGGTCTGATGGATCTTCAGGCCCTCAAGCGTACTTTCCAGGTCAAACAGTGCAAGGACTTCCAGTTCGGCAACCAACTCAGGGGTAAACGACATAAAAACTCCAGACTATGCAGGAAAAGGCGACAACGGCTCTAAGGTGATCCCACTATCACCAACTGTCCAGTGACAGTTCCGACCTTATATAAGCAGCGTGTCGTGCCGGCCCCGCATTGACGCGCTTACGAGGCAATTGGAGTGTAGACCCTGCCCTCGATTACGCGCGCGAATAAAGCCTCCCTTCGGCTACCACGCTTTCAGTTATATAAACATTCTTAAATAGTATTTTTAAGAATAATCGCGCCTCACTACTATGACATCCACGCCAGCACCTCAGTCGGCAACCCATCTTTCCAGGAGCACACCATGAGCGCATCTCTGCGTAGCGTTGACGGTCAGGACGAAGCCACCATTCTGCGGGAAATCCAGAGCGCGCTACGGGACCTGCGCTTTGGTGCCGTCGAAATCACCGTGCACAACGCACAAGTGGTTCAGATCGAACGCAAAGAAAAATTCCGGTTACAGAACCCGAGCCAGAAAAGTAATTGAGCCAAACGCACTCATTGGAGTGCGTTCATAACAACTAGAAACGCTTTGGAGCCTCACCTATGTCCCTACGCCGTTACGCTCTGGCCGCGCTGGCCAGTGCCATTTTTGCTGGCTCCGCTGTAGCCAAAGACTACGAATTGCTCAACGTTTCTTACGATCCAACCCGTGAGCTGTACCAGGATTACAACGCTGAGTTTGTTAATTTCTGGAAAGCCAGCCACCCGGGCGACAACGTCAAAATCCAGCAGTCTCACGGTGGCTCGGGCAAACAGGCCCGTGGCGTGATCGACGGCTTGCGCGCAGACGTGGTGACCCTGGCATTGGCCGGCGACATCGATGAAATCGCCAAACTCAACAAAGGTTCGCTGCCAGCCGACTGGCAAACCCGCCTGCCGGACGCCAGCACTCCGTACACCTCGACCATCGTGTTCCTGGTGCGCAAGGGCAACCCTAAAGGCATCAAGGACTGGGACGACCTGGTCAAGAAAGACGTCTCAGTGATTACCCCGAACCCTAAAACCAGTGGCGGCGCGCGCTGGAACTTCCTCGCAGCCTACGCCTACGGCCTGAAAGCCAACGGTGGCGACGAAGCCAAAGCCAATGCCTACGTGCAAGAGCTGTTCAAACACGTACCGGTACTGGACACCGGCGCACGCGGCTCGACCATTACCTTCGTCAACAACGGTCAGGGTGACGTGTTGCTGGCGTGGGAAAACGAAGCGTTCCTGGCGCTGAAAGAAGACGGCGGTACAGACAAGTTCGAAATCGTCGTACCTTCGCTGTCGATTCTGGCCGAGCCACCGGTGGCTGTGGTCGACAAAAACGCCGAGAAAAAAGGCAACCTGGAGATCGCCAACGCGTACCTCAAACACTTGTACAGCCCGGCTGGCCAAGAGATCGCAGCCAAGAACTTCTACCGTCCGCGTGACGAAAAAGTAGCGGCCAAATACGCCGAGCAATTTCCGAAACTGGAGCTTGTCACTATCGACAAAGACTTCGGCGGCTGGAAAACTGCGCAGCCGAAATTTTTTAATGACGGTGGCGTGTTCGACCAGATCTACCAGGCGCAATAACCTGTGGGGCGGGGCTTTAAGCCACGCTGAAAGCTAGAACATAGAGCCCGCGACCCCGTTGCGGGCTTCGTGCGTTAACCAAGGACTCTTATGTCTCGTCGTATTTCCCCCGTCATACCCGGCTTCGGGCTGACGCTGGGCTACACCTTGGTGTACCTCAGCCTCATCGTGCTTATACCGTTGGCTGCCATGTTTGTGCATGCCGCGCAACTCACCTGGGAGCAGTTTTGGGCCATCATCACCGCGCCGCGGGTGTTGGCAGCGCTCAAGCTCAGTTTTGGCACCGCCTTTTTTGCCGCCTTGATCAACGGCGTCATCGGCACCGTTCTGGCCTGGGTGCTGGTGCGTTACACCTTCCCCGGGCGCAAGATCATCGATGCCATGATCGACCTGCCCTTTGCCCTGCCAACCGCAGTGGCCGGTATTGCACTGACCACGCTGTACGCGCCCCACGGCTGGATTGGCCAGTTCGCTTCGGACCTGGGCTTTAAAATCGCCTACACCCCGCTGGGTATTACCCTGGCCCTGACCTTTGTAACCCTGCCGTTTGTGGTGCGCACCGTGCAGCCGGTTCTGGCAGACATCCCGCGTGAAATCGAAGAAGCCGCCGCCTGCCTGGGCGCCAAGCCCCTGCAAGTGTTCCGCTACATCCTCATGCCGGCCCTGTTGCCGGCCTGGTTGACCGGTTTTGCGCTGGCCTTTGCCCGTGGCATCGGTGAGTACGGTTCGGTCATTTTCATCGCCGGTAACATGCCGATGAAAACCGAGATCCTGCCGCTGCTGATCATGGTCAAGCTCGACCAGTACGACTACACCGGCGCCACCGCCATCGGCGTGATGATGCTGGTGGTTTCCTTCGTGTTGCTGCTGCTGATCAACTTGATCCAGCGCCGCATCGAAACCCCATCCTGAAGGAGGCCAGCGTATGTCCAGTTCGTCCATAAACGCGGCTTCCGCCGCCAACGCTGCACGCCGTGGCAGCCCGCTTTCACGCCGGTTGCTGATCGCACTTGGCTGGTTGTTCTTTATCGGCTTCTTGCTGTTGCCACTGCTGATCGTGGTGTCTCAGGGCCTGAAGCTGGGCTTCGGTGCGTTCTTCGATGCGATCCTTGAGCCTGACGCCTTGTCGGCCCTCAAGCTGACCATCATCGCCGTCGTCATTTCAGTACCGCTCAACGTGGTGTTTGGCGTGAGTGCGGCCTGGTGCGTGAGCAAATACAGCTTTCGCGGCAAAAGTATCCTGGTCACCCTGATCGACCTGCCGTTTTCGGTATCACCGGTGATCGCCGGTCTGGTCTACGTGTTGATGTTCGGCGCACAGGGTTTCTTCGGCGAGTGGCTGCAAGACCACGACATTCAGATCATCTTTGCGTTACCGGGCATCGTGCTGGCAACCATCTTTGTGACGGTGCCCTTCGTGGCCCGTGAGCTGATCCCGCTGATGCAAGAGCAGGGCACTCAGGAAGAAGAAGCCGCACGCTTGCTGGGCGCCAATGGCTGGCAGATGTTCTGGCACGTCACTGTGCCCAACATCAAATGGGGCCTGATCTACGGCGTTGTACTGTGTACGGCGCGGGCGATGGGCGAATTTGGCGCGGTGTCGGTGGTTTCCGGGCACATTCGCGGGGTGACCAACACCCTGCCGCTGCACGTCGAGATCCTCTACAACGAATACAACCACGTCGCCGCCTTCGCTGTGGCCACCCTGTTGCTGATCCTGGCGCTCTTCATCCTGCTGCTCAAGCAGTGGAGCGAATCCCGTATTAACCGCCTGCGCGCCAGCGCCGCGGAGGAATAAACCATGTCGATCGAAGTCCGTAACGTCAGCAAGAACTTCAACGCCTTCAAAGCGCTGGACAGCATCAATCTGGACATCCACAGCGGCGAGCTGGTGGCATTGCTGGGCCCCTCGGGCTGCGGCAAAACCACCCTGTTGCGCATCATCGCGGGGCTTGAAACCCCGGACCAGGGCAGCATCGTCTTCCACGGCGAAGACGTCTCGGGTCATGACGTGCGTGATCGCAACGTCGGTTTCGTGTTCCAGCATTACGCGCTGTTCCGCCACATGACGGTATTCGACAACGTGGCCTTCGGCCTGCGCATGAAGCCCAAGGGCGAGCGCCCGAACGAAACCCGCATCGCTGAAAAAGTCCACGAGCTGCTGAACATGGTGCAGCTGGACTGGCTCTCTGACCGCTACCCGGAGCAACTGTCGGGTGGTCAGCGCCAGCGTATCGCCCTGGCCCGCGCCCTGGCGGTCGAACCTAAAGTGCTGCTGCTCGACGAACCGTTCGGCGCCCTCGACGCCAAGGTCCGTAAAGAACTGCGTCGCTGGCTTGCGCGCCTGCACGAAGACATCAACCTGACCTCGGTGTTCGTGACCCACGACCAGGAAGAAGCGATGGAAGTCGCGGACCGCATCGTGGTCATGAACAAAGGCGTGATCGAGCAGATCGGCTCACCGGGTGACGTCTACGAAAACCCGGCCAGCGACTTTGTTTATCACTTCCTGGGCGACTCCAACCGCCTGCATTTGGGCGAGGATAACCACGTCCTGTTCCGTCCGCACGAAGTGTCGTTGTCACGCCACGAACTCGAAGACCACCACGCAGCCCAAGTACGCGACATCCGCCCGCTGGGTGCGACCACCCGGGTGACGTTGAAGGTTGAGGGTCAAAGCGAGCTGATCGAAGTAGAAGTGGTCAAAGACCATGACAGCCTGACCGAACTGGCCCGCGGCGAGACGTTGTTCTTTAAGCCGAAGGTATGGCAGAAGGCTTAAAAACACCTGAGCCAAATCACCCTGTAGGAGCTGCCGCAGGCTGCGATCTTTTGATCTTTAAACGTCAAAAGATCGCAGCCTGCGGCGGCTCCTACAGTGCTTTTGAGCTCCCATC
>NZ_JASCPQ010000156.1:0-7491 GCF_029959305.1 Pseudomonas sp. PS01297 | reverse complement strand
AGCTTGCCTCGCGATCTTTTAAACAGTCAAAAGATCGCGAGGCAAGCTCGCTCCTACAGGCAGGGTTTAGCGCTGAGCGACCCGCAGGGTCTCTTTAGGCAACACGCGCTTGGCAACCACGTAGTGGCTCTGCCAGTAAGGCTTTTTCAGGGTGTCGATGGTCACCGACTTGCCGCGGCGCGGCGCGTGGATAAACCGGTCGTTGCCCAGATAAATGGCGACGTGGTTGACCTTGCGGCTCTTGATGTTGAAAAACAGCAAGTCGCCCGGCTTCAAATCTTTGCGTTCTACTTTTTGCCCATGGCCGCTGGCCATTTCGCTGGAACTGCGCGGCAAATTAACGGCTTTTACGTCGTTAAACGCATATTTCACCAAACCGCTGCAATCAAACCCTTTACTTGGGCTGCTACCGCCCCAACGATAAGGAGTACCCAACACGTTCACGGCGCGGCTCAGTACGGCACTGCTTTGCTTGTTGGCGGCTGCCAAAGAAGCAGTGGCAATTTTGCCGGGGGCCTTGCGGTGGGCTTTACTCGCTGTTGGGCGTGATACAGCCTTGGTTTTGCTGTTAGTGGCAACATAAGGCGCACTCGCAGATGACTTTGCGGTGTAGCCAGTGAAGCCGGACGGAAGATGTTGCTCACGGTTGGTGGCGTGGGCGGCCAGTGGCATTAAAAGGCAAATGGTTAGCCATGTCTTGAATAAAGGACGCATTCGGCAGGGCTCAATGGTTATTAGCGCGAAACTTTATAACAGCTTTTTTGTCCTTTCTCAGGCCGTTTGTCGACTCGACTTCGGGGTCAAAAGGGCGTAGGACAGTGGCAAATTGTCACAGGAAAACGGTACAGGTCAGGTAGGACAAGGCTTTGAGCGTTTTTTTGTAAGACACTTTTACCTGTTACGAGACAGTAAAAAAGTCACAAAAAAAATCAGAAATTTTTTCTATCACTGGCAAAGAGGGCATTTATGAGCGGCTATCGAGACGCAACACAGCATGATACCCACAGCAAAGTGCTGGGTTATTTGCTCTGGATTTTTGGTTTCTTGGGGGCGCACCGCTTCTATTACGGCAAGCCGGTGACCGGGACGATCTGGTTTTTCACGTTTGGTTTGTTGGGGATCGGCTGGCTGATCGACTTGTTCCTGATCCCGAGCATGGACCGTGAAGCCGACCTGCGCTTTACCGCAGGGAGCACGGACTACAACGTGGCGTGGATCCTGCTGACGTTCCTGGGTGTGTTTGGCGTGCACCGCATGTACATGGGCAAGTGGATCACCGGGATCCTCTACCTGCTAACGGGCGGTTTCTTCCTGATTGGCGTGCTGTATGACTTCTGGACCTTGAACGACCAGATCTCGATTGAGAACGCTGATCGTCGGTAAGCCAACGTCAAAACCTGTAGGAGCGAGCTTGCCTCGCGATCTTTTAAACAATCAAAAGATCGCGAGACGAGCTCGCTCCTACAACGGTCAGAGGGTGGCTTAGCCCTCGTAACTGATCCGCCCGTCCACCAGCGTGTAACGCACGGCGCCCGGCAGGCAGTGGCCAAGGAACGCGCAGTTGTCGCCCTTGGAATACCACTTCTCACCGGCCACGGTCGACGCGGCCGGGTCGAACAGCACCAGGTCAGCCGGTGCACCCACGGTCAGGCTGCCAGCGGGCAGGCGCAAAGCCTGGGCCGGGCCCGCGCTGAGGCGTGCGAGCAAAGTCGGCAAGTCCAGCAAACCGTCTTCTACCAACGTCATTGCCAATGGCAGCAGCAGTTCAACGCTGCTCATGCCCGGTTCAGTCGCGCCGAACGGTGCCAGTTTGGCGTCACGCTCGTGTGGCTGGTGATGGCTGGAAATCGCCTGCACCACGCCCGATTTCACTGCTGCACGCAGTCCGTCGCGATCTGCGCGGGTGCGCAGCGGCGGTTGCACGTGGTACACGCTGGAGAAATCCACCAGCGCCTCATCCGTCAAAATCAGCTGATACAGCGCCACATCGGCGGTCACTTTCAAGCCGCGTGCCTGCGCCTGAGCAATCAGCGCCACACCGCGTGCGCTGGTCAGTTGGCTGAAGTGCGCCCGTACGCCGCTTTGCTCAACCAGCAACAGATCACGGGCCAGGGCCACGGTCTCGGCGGTTTCAGGGATGCCCGGCAAACCACGGAAGGCCGCCATCGGGCCGTCATGGGCGATGCCGCCTTCTGCCAGATCACGGTCCTGGGAGTGGAAGATCACCGTCAGGTCGAACGTCGCCGCGTATTCCAGCGCCCGGCACAGGGTGCGGGTGTTGCTGAAGCTGTTGAGGCCGTTGCCGAAGGCCACGCAACCGGCGTCACGCAGGGCAATCAGCTCGGCCAGTTGCTCGCCGTCGAGGCCTTTGCTCAGTGCGCCAATCGGGAACACTTTGCAGTTGCCGGCTTCGCGGGCGCGGTCGAGGATCAGTTCAGCCACAGCCGAGGTGTCGAGCACCGGCTTGGTCTGCGGCGGGCAGCACAGGCTGGTCACGCCACCGGCCGCAGCAGCACGGGTTTCGCTGGCGATGGTGCCTTTGCGGCTGTAACCCGGTTCGCGCAGGGCGACGTTCAGGTCAACCAGCCCCGGTGCGGCTACCAGGCCTTTGGCGTCGAGGGTCTGGCTTGGGGTGAAGCCGGCAGGTGCGGCGCCAATGGCGACGATTTTGCCGGCTTCCAGGTGCAGGTCGGTGATGTGATCCAGCTGGCTGGCAGGATCGATGACGCGGGCGCCGAGAATGCTGAGTTTCACTGGGCCTTCTCCTGTTCGATTTGGCGCTGGGCGGTTTGCCCGCTCATGGTCATGGACAACACCGCCATGCGCACCGCGATGCCGTAAGTCACCTGGTTGAGGATCACCGAGTGCGGGCCGTCGGCCACCGCCGACTCAATCTCCACGCCACGGTTGATCGGGCCGGGGTGCATGACGATGGCGTCCGGCTTGGCGCCCGCCAGGCGTGCCGTGGTCAGGCCGAACAGGCGGTAGAACTCACCCTCGCTCGGCAGCAGGCCACCGGCCATGCGCTCGCGCTGCAGACGCAACATGATCACCACGTCGACGTCTTTCAGGCCTTCGTTCATGTCGGTGTACACCTTCACGCCGTATTGCTCGATTCCGATCGGCAACAGGGTTTTCGGTGCGATTACGCGGATGTCCTGACAGCCCAGGGTTTTCAGGGCGATCATGTTCGAACGCGCCACCCGTGAGTGCAGAATGTCGCCAACAATGGCCACCGAGAGGTTTTCAAAGCCGCCTTTGTGCCGACGAATCGTGAGCATGTCGAGCATGCCCTGGGTCGGGTGCGCGTGGCGGCCGTCGCCGCCGTTGATGATCGCGACCTGCGGGCACACGTGCTCGGCAATGAAGTGCGCGGCGCCGGAGTCACCGTGGCGCACCACGAACATGTCGGCGGCCATGGCTTCCAGGTTGCGCAGGGTGTCGAGCAGGGTTTCGCCCTTGCTCGCCGACGAGGTCGACACGTTCAGCGTGATCACGTCCGCCGAGAGGCGCTGGGCGGCCATTTCGAACGTGGTACGGGTGCGGGTCGAGTTTTCAAAGAACACGTTGCACACGGTCTTGCCGCGCAGCAGCGGGACTTTTTTAACCGCTCGGGCGCCGACTTCAAGGAACGAGTCTGCGGTGTCGAGGATTTCAGTCAGCAACTCGCGGCTCAACCCGTCGAGCGACAGGAAGTGGCGCAGTTGGCCCTGATCATTGAGCTGTAGCGGGCGCTTGGCGTCTGGAGGCGTCATCGCAATGGTCTCTTAAAGGGCGGGTTCTAGAGATGAATCTTGAAGTTCGAGGGTCAGCGGCGCCGGGCCGGACAATTTCACCCGCTCGGTGGGCTTGAGTGACAAGGTCGCGCCGACCACGTTCGGGCGGATCGGCAGCTCGGCGGCGTCCAGGTCCAGCAGGCTGACCAGGGTCACGCTGGCCGGGCGGCCATAGTCGAACAGCTCGTTGAGCGCGGCGCGGATGGTGCGGCCACTCATCAGCACGTCATCGATCAGCACCAGGTGCTGGCCTTCGATTTCGAATGGCAGGTCCGAGGGGCGCACTTGCGGGTGCAGGCCGTTCTGGCTGAAGTCGTCGCGGTAGAACGACACGTCCAGCGTGCCCAGCGGCGAGTCGCTGCCCAGTGCGCGCAGCAGCGCCTGAGCAACCCAGATACCGCCCGTGCGAATGCCGATGAAACGTGGCTCGGTGATGCCGCGACGTTCCAGATGAGACTTGAGGTCGACGGCCATCTGGGAGATCAGTTCAGCGGGGACAGGCAATATCATGGTGGCTCCTTAACAGGCCCGCGTGGCAAAGCGTGCGGCGGCGGGCGCAAACAATGGGGCGCGTCAGTGAGGCAAACGCAGCGTCAGGCTTGAGGTGGTGCCGGGTGTTCGTCGAGCCAGCCTTGCAGCACCAGTTTGGCGGCGATGGCATCGACGGGGTTGTCGCGGTAACTGCCACGCTGGCCGCCCTGAGAGCGGCGTTCGCCCTTGGCTTCGAAGGTCGTCAGGCGTTCATCGTGGGTAAACACGGGCAGATTGAAGCGGCCATTGAGGCGATTGGCAAATTTTTGCGCCCGGGCACAGAACTCGCTCGGGGTGCCGTCCATGTTGAGCGGCATGCCGACCACCATGGCGTCGGGTTGCCATTCCTTGATCAGCTTTTCGATCTCTTCCCACTTGGGAATGCCGTTCTCGGCTTTGAGGTTGCACAACTCGCGGGCCTGGCCGGTGACCATCTGGCCCACGGCGACACCGATGGAGCGGGTGCCGTAGTCGAAACCCAGCAATAAACGAAGGCTGGCCATCAGGAGTGGCCTGCTTGACTGGTTAACAAATTGAGATCCACTCCCAGGTGTTTGGCGGCCGCGTCGAGGCGCAGGTCGCTGGAGGTTGCAAACAGAATGTCGCTTGAATACGGGCAGGTCAGCCAGGCGTTGTCGGCCAGTTCGGCCTCCAGCTGGCCGGCGTCCCACCCGGCGTAGCCCAGGCAGATCAGGCTGCGCTGCGGGCCGCGACCGTCAGCAATGCTGAACAGGATGTCCACTGAAGTGGTCAGGGCCAGCCCGTCCTGCAGCTCGACGGTGGCGTCAAAGTTCATCGTGGCGGGGTGCAAGACAAAACCGCGATCCACCATCACCGGGCCGCCGCCGTAGACCGGAATGTGCTGGCATAAAGGCGACGAAAGCACGTCGGGGCGCAACTGCTCAAGAATGTCCGCCAGATTCAGATCCATCGGGCGGTTGATCACCAGCCCCATGGCCCCATTGGCCGTGTGTTCGACGATATACGTCAACGTGTGGGCAAAGTTAGGGTCGGCCATATGCGGCATGGCCATCAGCAATTGGTGCTTGAGGTACGTTGGCGTGTGCTTTTTCATGGGCGTAAGTGTGGCGCTGACAAGGGCAACTGACAAGTTGAGGGGATGAAGATTGCCGCTTAATTACTCGACAACTGATCCCCCGGGCCGAAGCGCCAGGTCCGAATGATCTCCAAACGGTCGATATCGGCCAGGTCGCCGGTAAACGGTGCAAAAGGCGCTGCCAGCCGCACGATGCGTTGCGCGGCCTGATCCAGCAGCGGTTGCCCGGAGGACTCAAGCACCAGCACCTCGTGCAACGAGCCGTCGCGGTTGATCGACACCAGCAGGCGCAGCTTGCCGTAGATTTTTTCGCGACGGGCTTGCTCGGGGTAATTGAGGTTGCCCACGCGCTCGATTTTCTTGCGCCAGTCTTCTTTGTACCAGGCGCCTTTGTCGCGCATGGTCGAGGCCGCGCTCATGCGGTAGATCTTCGGGCGCTTGGCATACAACTGCTGCTCGTTCGCCAGTTCGGCTTCGAGACTGGAAATCTCGCTGGACAGCTGCGAGCTGTCGAACGTCGGAATATTGGCCTTGGGCGCCGCCTCAGTCTTGGTTTTTTGCGGCTCGCTCGGGGCTTTTTTAGGCTTGGGCGCCACGGTGGTCACGGCTGCTTTGGGCGCGGCCTTGGGTTGCTCCGGCTTGGCGGCCGGGGGCGGGGTGACCTTTTTGACGGTGTTGTCCTGGAACGGCGCCACTTCAGTGGTCTTGGGCACGGCTTTTTTGTCCAGCGTGCCGCTGCCTTGCTGATTGTCCTGCGCCAGAAAGTCAGCTTTCTCCGGGGCCTTTTCGCTCTTGAACGTCGAGAGGGTAATTTCCAGGGTTTTGCTGATTGGCTTGGGCTCGCTGGCGCTGAAACCCACGCCCACAATCACCGCGATATGCAGCAGGGCTGCGATAAACAGGGCAAAACCCAGGCGATCAGCTGCGCGCACGCCGGTGTGGCGCAGTTCAGGGGGCAGGTCGCTGGGGAGTGTCATGGCAAAAAGACCAACATCGCGGGTTTCACAGGCTGCGCATGATAGCGCAATGTTGGTCTTTTTCTGGAGGTCGCAGATCAGCGTGCGGCGAGTTTGCGCTCAATCGCGTCCATCAGCAGTGCGCCGATGTTGGTACCAAAGGCGTTGTCGATTTCCCGGATGCAGGTCGGGCTGGTGACGTTGATTTCGGTCAGGTGCTCACCGATAACGTCCAATCCTACAAACAACAGGCCCTTTTCACGCAGGGTTGGGCCGACTTGGGCTGCAATCCAACGGTCCTTTTCGCTCAGCGGGCGGGCTTCGCCACGGCCACCAGCGGCCAGGTTGCCACGGGTTTCGCCCTGTGCCGGGATCCGCGCCAGGCAATAAGGTACCGGCTCGCCGTCGATCATCAGGATGCGTTTGTCGCCGTCCTTGATGCCCGGCAAGTAGCCTTGCGCCATGATTTGCTGGGTGCCGTTGGCAGTCAGGGTTTCGAGGATCACCGACAGGTTGGGATCACCGACCCGGTGGCGGAAGATCGAGGTGCCGCCCATGCCGTCCAGCGGCTTGAGGATCACATCGCCGTACTGGGCCGCGAATTCACGCAACACGTCGGCGCGACGGCTGACCACGGTTGGTGGCGTGCACTGGGTGAATTGGGTGGCGAACAGTTTTTCGTTGCAGTCACGCAGGCTCTGCGGTTTGTTGACGATCAGCACACCGTCGCGCTCGGCTTGTTCGAGCAGATAGGTGGTGTACACAAATTCCATGTCGAAGGGCGGGTCTTTGCGCATCAGGATCACGTCCAGATCGCTCAGGGCAGTGTCGGCCTCGGCCTCTAGCTCAAACCACTTCTCAGGGTTGGCGAACACTTTCAGCGGCTTCATGCGCGCGCGGGCCTTGCCTTCGGTCAGGTAAAGGTCTTGCTGCTCCATATAAAACAGGGTCCAGCCGCGTGCCTGTGCGGCCAACAGCATGGCCAGCGAGCTGTCCTTTTTATAGGAGATGTCCGCAATGGGGTCCATGACAATCCCGACTCGAACGCTCATGGCAAATTCCTCGATTAAATAGTGGGCAAAAGGCGAAATGCGATTAACCGTAGGAGCGAGCTTGCCTCGCGATCTTTAAAAAGATCAAAAGATAGCGAGGCAAGCTCGCTCCTACAGGG
>NZ_JASCPQ010000155.1:0-7492 GCF_029959305.1 Pseudomonas sp. PS01297 | reverse complement strand
AGCTTGCCTCGCGATCTTTTGATCTTTAAAAGATCGCGAGGCAAGCTCGCTCCTACAGTTTTTAAGGTCTAAAAGAAGCGCCGGTATGCCGTTCAGGCAGGTGCGCGTCGCCTTCGACAAACAGTTTTTGCCGCAGGCTGCCGGTGTCATAGGCGGTCTTGTAAGAGCCCCGGCGTTGCAGCTCGGGGATCACCAAATCAATGAAGTCGGCGTAGCTTTCGGGCGTGACGATGCGGGTCAGGTTGAAACCGTCGAGGCCGGTTTGCTCGATCCACGATTCCAGCTCATCGGCGACCTGTTCGGGGGAGCCAACCACGGTGATGTAGCGCCCGCCCAAGGCGTGTTGTTCCAGCAACTTGCGGCGCGTCCAGTCGTTGTTTTGCAGCACTTTGGTCGCGGACTGGATGGCGTTGCTTTTCACGTACTGGATCGGCTCGTCCAGCTCGTAATCAGCAAAGTCGATGCCAGTGGAGCTGGAAAAATGCGCGACCCCGGCTTCGGCGCTGGCGTAGGCCAGGTATTCCTCACGCTTGGCCTGCGCCTGGGCTTCGGTCGGCGCGACGATCACGTTCAGGCCCATAAACACTTTGATGTCATCCGGGTTGCGGCCGGATGCAGCCGCGCTGGCGCGCACCCGGTCGACCTGGAGTTTGGTCGCGGCCTTGGTCTGCCCGCTGATGAACACGCACTCGGCATGGCGCCCGGCAAAGGCCAGCCCACGGTCCGAGCTGCCCGCCTGAAACAGCACGGGGGTGCGCTGTGGTGACGGTTCGCACAGGTGGTAACCCTCGACCTGATAAAACTCGCCCGCATGTTTGACCTTGTGCACTTTGTCGGGCTGGGCGTAGATGCGCTGCGCCGGGTCGTTGAGCACGGCGTCGTTTTCCCAGCTGCCTTCCCAGAGTTTGTAAAGCACCTCCAGGTATTCGTCGGCCTGGTCGTAACGGCGGTCGTGCTCCACTTGTTCGGTCAGGCCCATGGCCTTGGCTGCGCTGTCCAGGTAGCCGGTGACGATGTTCCAGCCCACGCGGCCACGGGTCAGGTGGTCGAGGGTCGACATGCGCCGTGCGAACAAATACGGCGGCTCGTAGGTGAGGTTGGCGGTCAAGCCAAAACCGAGGTTTTTGGTGACAGCGGCCATGGCAGAAACCAACAGCAATGGGTCGTTGACCGGCAATTGGATGGATTCTTTAAGCGGAACATCAACCGATTGTTGATAAACGTCGTAAACGCCGACGATATCCGCGATAAACAGCCCGTCAAACAGCCCGCGTTCCAGCAGTTGCGCGAGCTCGGTCCAGTATTCCAGGGTGTTGTAGCGCGTTGAGGTGTCGCGCGGGTGCGTCCACAACCCGTGGTTGATATGCCCGATGCAGTTCATGTTGAACGCATTGAGCAGGATTTTCTTTTTGCTCATCAGATGGTCCCCCGCAGCGGTGGGTTTTCACTGTTGAGGTAGTAGTTACCGACAGCGTGGTACTTCCAGCGTACCGGGTCGTGCAGGGTGTGCACGCGGGCGTTGCGCCAGTGGCGGTCAAGGCCGTATTCGGCCAGGGTGGCCTGGCTGCCGGCCAGTTCAAACAAGATGCTGGCCGCGCTCAGGGCCACTTCGGTGCTGATGGCGCGGGCTTCGGCCACAGCAATCGAGGCGGCTGCGACGGTGCTGGCGGTGGTGTTGGTCTGGGCGATGTCGAGGAACTCGCCGCTGCGCTCCAGCAGGGCTTCAGCTGCATGCAGGCGCACGCTCAACTGGCCGAAGCTTTTAAGGGTGAGCGGGTCTTCACTGGCAATGTCGGTGGTGGCGTCGATCCAGGGGCGGGTTTTGTGGCGCACAAAGTTCAGCGCGTCTTCAAAGGCGGCGCGGGCGATGCCGGTGTCGATGGCCGCGTGCAGAATTTGCGCCAGCGGGCCGACCGGGGTCGGGCGTTCAAACGCGCTTTGAAACGGGATCACGTCATCGCTGGCGACAAACACGTTGTCGAACACCACCGAGCCGCTGCCCGTGGTGCGCTGGCCGAAGCCGCTCCAGTCGTCGATCACGTTCAGGCCGTCGCTGTCACTGCGCACAAACGCCAGGTGCTGCACGCCGTGGTCATCTACAACCGAGGTCGGAATACGCTGCGCATACAGCGCGCCGGTGGCGTAGAACTTGCGGCCGTTGATGCGATAGCCGTGTTCGGCCTTGGCCAAATGCGTGGTGCGATCGTGGGCGGTTTTGGTGCCCAGTTCGGCCAGGGCATTGCCAAAGCGCTGGCCGTTCAACACCTCGGTGTACAGCCGTTGTTTTTGCGCCTCGCTGCCGTTTACCCGGAGCACTTCGAGGGCATAGAAATGGTTCTGCGGGATTTGCCCCAGCGAGCTGTCGGCCGCTGAAATATGGCTGACCACTTCGGCGAGGGTGACGTTGGATACGCCTGCGCCGCCATAGGCCTTGGGCACGCTGATGCCCCACAGACCGGTGTGGGAAAACAGTTCCAGCTCATCAAAAGGCAGGCGCCGCTCGCGATCTCGCACGGTGCTTTCACGTTTGAAATGGGCGGCCAGCTCACGCGCTACGCTCAGGGCCTCGGCATCGCTCTGGATGACCGGGACCTGTTTGGATATCAGTGACATGGGTGTCTCCGTTAGATCCAGGAATGCCGTGCAGGCAAAGTGCCGTTGAGGCGATAGGCTCCGATGGCGTGGTATTTCCAGCGCACCGGGTCGTGCAGGGTGTGCACCCGTGCGTTGCGCCAATGGCGGTCCAGGTTGAACTCGGCAAGGGTGGCGCGGCTGCCCGCCAGTTCGAACAGCTTTTCACTGGCCAGTAACGACAGCTCAGTGCTCAGCGCCTTGGCTTCGGCCACGGCAATCGAGGCGCGGGCCGCAGCCGCTGCATCAATCGGTGCTGCGCTGACCTCGTCGAGCACCCGACCGGCCTTGCGCAACAGCGCTTCGGCGGCGTGCAATTCGATGTGCAATTTGCCGATGTCGGCAATCACGTAAGGGTCGTCGCTGTTGCGCTCGACCTTGGCATCTACCCAGGGGCGCGACCGCTCGCTGACAAAGCTGAGGGTGTCGGCAATGGCACCGCGCGCAATGCCCAGGTCGATGGCGGCCTGAATCAACTGCGAAATCGCGCCTTGAATATTCGGCACTTCAGCCAGGCGCCAGTTGTCGATCACCAGCTCTGCTTCAACGGCTACGTTGTTCAGCAGGACCGTGCCGCTGGCGGTGGTGCGCTGGCCGAAACCGGACCAGTCATCGACAACGCGCAAGCCGGGGGTGCCACGGCGGAGAAAGGCCATGACCTGTTTGCCGTCGTGGTTCAGTGCCTTGACGGCGATCCAGTGCGCAAACAGCGCGCCGGTGGAGTAAAACTTCTGGCCATTGATCACAAAATCATCGCCATCGGCGGTGATCCGGGCTTTCAATTCGAGGGTGTTTTTGGTGCCGCGCTCAGGGCCCGCATTACCAATGCGCCAGCCTTGCAGCACGCTGGTGAACAACTGCTCTTTTTGCGAAGGGCTCGCGACGCTGGCAATCAGGTTGAGCAGCCCGACCTGATTCTGCGGGATCTGCCCCAGCGCCGGGTCGGCCGCCGAGATGATCGCAAAGACTTCAGCCAAGGTCACAAACGACACCTGTGCCCCGCCAAATTCACGGGCTATCGAAATACCACCCAAACCGCTGCGGGTGAAGGTTTCTATGAGTGACCACGGCAGCTTGCGTTGCTGATCGCGTTTTGCGGCGTGCTCACGCGCGACGTCAGCCAGGGCGTGGGCGGCTTGAAGGGCTTCGTTGTCGGTGCGCAGGACGTGCGCTGCTAACAACAGGGGCGCGACATCCAGGTCGCTTTGCAGTTGTGCAGTTGCCAAGAGAGTCATTAGTTCCGCTCCTTGGCTGCACGCAATGCCCCGTAAAGGGTAATTGTGTTGCTGACCATACCTACCTCATCTTTGGAGCGCCGCTTGAGCGGCGCGATGTAAAGCAAGAGAGTCCGGTGGTCCGGTGCATATACCCTAATTGAGTATAAAAATTAAAAGAACTAACTTTTCGGAATATGGATAGATGATTCGTGCTGCCAGCCAAGGTCACTCGCGCCAGTTGGGCCGTGTTTCGGCAGCCCGCAGGATTTCGCGGGGGGCAGAGTTGATGTAACGCTTGTTGGCGCCCACCTTCAGCGTGCGGGTCGGTGCCCAGCGTGAGTTGTTGCCCACACGATCAATCACGCAGTAGGTTATTTCAAGTTTCGGGTCTTCACCGGCTTCCTGGATGATTTCAGGGGGCACGAATACGCTGACGGGCTTGTTGATATCGATGTGGCGCAACTTGGGCAGGTCGAGGCGCACGTCCCCCCAGAGCAAGGTGATTTCATCTTCGCCAGCCATGTTGCGATAAGGCTCGATAGTCAGCGGCACCCCGCGCTTCATCTGGCTGGGATTGACCCCGTAGCGTTGGATTTGCTCCGGGATCATCAAGGGCGCGAGGCCCTGGTTTTCTTCTCCGATGGCCACTCCGCCAGGGCAGTCAAGTTTGACCAGTACTTTAAGTTGCGCGGAAAGAGCAGGGCTGCTGCCAATGTGCATCACGCGATAATAAAGACGGGCGGTGCCGTTTTGAATAAAACTTTCAGGTACTCGCAGTGATACCGGTTGCCCTATATCGGCACGGTAAAGTTGTCGTGAAGATACATAACAGCCGTCCCAGAACAATTCAATCAAGTCGCCTTCTTCCATATTTATATAGGGCGCTATGTTGACAAACAGTTGTTCGGCGGCACGTGCACAAATAGTGAACTTGTTCGAAGGTGCAAGTGTCGGTGCTGCCAACTTTTGGGCGTGTGAGGTAAAGGGCATAAACGTAAACTCCTGTCTAACTTTAAGGCGGCACAGAGCACGGCAATTGAGAGAGTCCGGACGGTGGCGTCCAAGGAAAGCGGGTGCTGTGTTACCGGGGTAGTCGGTTTAACAATCCGTGTGCACCGTTACAGCGTGTTCAATAGTGAGGTTGGGTGCGGTTGAGTCTGGTTGTTTATTAGATAAGAGTCTTGGTGCAAGAGTGTCAAGGTGCAATCTTGCAATTATTAATCTCTGAGTCATATTCAGAAAGTTCCTACTGGCAAGACGTTTAATGTGACGTGAGCAGCGGCAGTCTAGGGGGTTTGTGAATAATTAGCAGGCGATAGAATGTGTTAAAGACGTGGGTACAAGTCGTACGTCATTTAAACCAAATGTGGATTTTTAAAAGGGGTTGGATGAATGCGCGCTAGTTGCTTCAAATAATTAAAGACAACTCCTACGGGTGTGCTGATGTATTCGGGCAGGTAAGTTGCAAGGGCTGAGTTGAGGCAGCGCTCTATCGAAGGGGAACCGAGGGCGGTGCTTCTTAGCAATAATTTCACACACTCTCTGCATAATACCCGCGGGAGGGGCAATCGGTTTTGCCCGCTTTGTGTTATTTAGACGTAGCAAAATTTCTTGGATGATAACGTTAATGGCCACAGACCCTCTGCAGACCTCGTCTGACCCGCGACCTTCGCGCTTTCGCTTGCGTTGGTATTCCTGGCTTTTTCTGCTGGCAGCGCTGTTCTATGGGATAGCGTCAATCCTGCATTGGGACGACCGGGGTGCTTTGTGGGTGCTGGAGCAGTTTGAGAGCCAGAGCGATCAAAATGAGAGTGTCTGGCTGCCAAATTACCGCGTGGTCATTGATGGCAAGCCAATGACAGGGCTGGAGAAGGACGAAGCCTCGGACCTGTCGTATAACCCCAAGACCAACACGCTGTTTTCAGTCATGGGCAAAAACCCGTTTCTGGTTGAGCTCAGCCTTGAGGGCGATGTGCTGCGCAAAATCCCCCTGGAGGGCTGGAGCAACCCTGAAGGCTTGACTGTGATGGAGAACGGCCTGCTGGGTATCGTCGATGAGCGTGATCATTTATTGACCATCGTTAAAGTCGATGCCGATACCAAGACCCTGAACATCAAAGACTTCCCCAAGTACGACCTTGGCCCTTCCAAAGATCAGAACAAAGCCTTTGAAGCGATTGCCTGGGACCCGCGCCGTCAGCAACTGCTGCTGGGTGAAGAGCGCCCACCGGCGATGTATGTGTGGAAAAGCGACGGCAGCCAGACCCTCTTGGGCAACAAGCAGAAAGTGCCGAGCGATGAGCTCGACCTGCGCAACTTGTCGGGCTTGAGCATTGACCCGCGCACGGGCCACACGCTAGTGCTTTCGGCCGACTCGCACCTGCTGCTGGAGCTGGATGAGCTGGGCGAGCAGGTCAGCTTCATGACCCTGCTGCGTGGCTTCAATGGCCTCAAAAGCACCATCCCTCGCGCCGAAGGCGTGGCGATTGATAACAACGGCACCTTGTACATGGTCAGTGAACCCAACCTTTTCTACCGTTTCGAAAAGAAAGCCAAATAGCCATGACGGATTAAGCTTGAATTCATGCAGCCGTGATATTTCATCTGGCTGATTTTTCAAGAGCTTGTACTTATGTCGCGTGTCAGCCGTTCTACCCCGCTTTTTCTGGGCGTGTTGCTCGTGGCGCTGTTGGCCGCGGGCTTCGCGGCCCAGCATTACCGCCTGTTCGACCGAACCTGGTTCAACCTCAGCCTGCTGTGGCAGCCTGCCAACCCGAATGCCATCAACCTGGGCGATTACCGTGCGGTGCTTCAAGGCCGGGTGATTGAGGGGCTTGAAGACAATGTCTCGGCCCTGACCTTCGACCCGGTGCGCAAAAGCCTGTTTACCGTGACCAATAAAAACCCGGAACTGGTGGAGTTATCCTTGGATGGGCGGATAGTGCGGCGGATAAAACTGACCGGGTTTGGTGATGCCGAGGCCATAGAGTTCATTGATGAGAACACCTACGTGATCACCGATGAATACACCCAGCGCCTGATCAAAGTGAAGATCGACGACACCACTCGCGAGCTCAATGCCGCAGATGCCGAGCAACTGACCTTGGGCATCAGCCCGTCGGGCAACAAAGGCTTCGAGGGGCTGGCGTATGACTCAGCGGGCAAGCGCCTGTTTGTGGCCAAGGAGCGCGACCCGATGCTGATTTACGAAGTGCGCGGCTTTCCCCATGACAACCCGCAACAACCCTATGCCACCCACGTGATTACCAACCCGCGACGTGATGCGCGACTGTTTGTGCGTGATTTATCGAGCTTGCAGTTTGATGAGCGCAGCGGCCATTTGCTGGCGCTGTCGGATGAGTCGAAGTTGCTGCTGGAACTGGACATCAGTGGCCGCCCGTTCAGCACGTTATCGCTGAAAAAGGGCCGCAATGGTCTGCAAGAGTCAGTGCCGCAAGCGGAAGGTGTCGCCATGGACGACGAAGGGACGTTGTATCTGGTGAGTGAGCCGAACCTGTTTTACGTGTTCAAAAAGCCCTGAATCAACACTTGTAGGAGCGAGCTTGCCTCGCGATCTTTTGATGGTTTAAAAGATCGCGAGGCAAGCTCGCTCCTACACGGTTACGGGTTATTTGCTCAGGGTT
>NZ_JASCPQ010000154.1:0-7915 GCF_029959305.1 Pseudomonas sp. PS01297 | reverse complement strand
CCTCGCTATCTTTTTAAAAACATAAAAAGAGCGCTATAAAAGAGCGCGGGGCAAGCTCGCTCCTACAGGGTTAGTCCGCTGTGTTGAACTGCAACGCTGCCAACCGCGCATACAGCGGGTTACTGGCTATCAATTGGGCATGTGTGCCCACCGCCACCAGCTTGCCCTGATCCATCACGGCAATGCGATCGGCATTCTGCACCGTTGCCAGTCGATGGGCGATCACCAACGTGGTACGGCCTTTCATCAGGCTGGGCAACGCTTCCTGGATCAAGTGTTCACTTTGCGCATCCAGCGCGCTGGTGGCTTCGTCCAACAGTAAAATCGGCGCATCTACCAGCAGTGCACGGGCAATCGCCAGGCGTTGCCGCTGCCCGCCCGACAATCCCTGACCGCCATCACCCAAGTGAGTTTTGTAGCCGTGGGGCATTTGCAAGATGAAGTCGTGGGCATGGGCTATGCGCGCCGCCGCCTCGACCTGTGCGTCCGTGGCCTGCGGGTTGCCATAGCGGATGTTGTCTTCGACCGAGCCAAAGAACAGCGCCGGGGTCTGCGAGACCAGGGCAAAGCAACGTCGCAAGTCGTGCGGGTCAAGTTGCTGGACAGGTCGCCCTTCCAGCAGGATTTGCCCTTGCTGGGGGTCATAGAAACGCAACAGCAAGTCAAACAAGGTCGATTTTCCAGCCCCGGATGGCCCGACCAAGGCCAGGGTTTCGCCTGCATTGATGGTCAGGCTCAGGCCCGCAATCGCATAGCTTTCGGGACGCGACGGGTAAGAAAAATACACATCTTCGATGCGCACGTTACCTTCAACCCGCTCTGGCAACACTTGCAACCCGCTGTCCGGTACGACGATCTGGCTTTTGGACTGCAGCAGTTCGCTGATCCGCTCAGCCGCCCCTGCCGCCTGTTGCAGTTCGCCAATGACTTCACTCAGGGTGCCGACGGCACTGCCGACCACCAGGCTGTAGAACACAAACGCGGCCAGTTCACCGCCCGTAATGCGCCCGGCGATAACATCCATGCCGCCCACCCAGAGCATGACGCCGACTGCGCCCAGCACCAGCGAGATCACCAGGGTGATCAGCCAGGCCCGCTGCAAGATACGTTTGCGAGCCGTGGCAAAGGCGCCTTCGACGGTTTGCGCAAAGCGCTGCTGGTCTTGTTGCTGATGGTTGTAGGCCTGGACGGTTTTGATTTGGGTCAGGGCCTCGGCCACGTAGCTGCCAACATCGGCGATGCGGTCCTGGCTTTGACGCGACAAGCTGCGCACGCGACGACCAAAGATCAAGATCGGTGACAGCACCAGGGGCAAGGCGACCACGACGATGCTGGTGAGCTTGGGGTTGGTGATAAACAGCAGCACCACGCCGCCAATCACCATCAGGCTGTTGCGCAAAAACAACGACAGCGAAGAACCGATGACCGATTGCAACAATGTTGTGTCGGTGGTCAGCCGCGACTGGATTTCCGAGCTGCGGTTGTTTTCGTAAAAACCGGGGTGCAAACCGATCAGGTGGTTGAAGACTTGTCGACGAATGTCAGCCACCACCCGCTCGCCAATCCACGACACCAGGTAGAAACGCACGAATGTGCCCACCGCCAAGCCCAGCACCAGCAGCAAAAACAAGCCAATGGACTGGTTGAGCATGTGCGGTGATTGGGTCATAAAGCCTTTGTCGACGAGCAAACGAATGCCCTGCCCCATCGACAGCGTGATCCCCGCCGTGACGATCAGGGCCAGCAACGCGCCGACCGCATGCCAGCGGTAAGGGGCTACAAAATGAATGACCAGACGAATGGCGCGGCGCTGACGGGAAGAGAGCATGAGGGTGTTCCGCAAAGGGGGTCGAGTGTTGAAAGCCGCACACAGCCTACAACGAACCGGGGTAACACTTGGTAAACCTTTCTCAGTCGTTTTGAATATGACCGGGTGCCACAAGCCCTAGGCGTTAAAGTTCTAAAGTGAGGGTAGAAGTTTCGAAGTATTTCTGTTGGACTGGGTTCCGCGGCCAAGTGTGTAACAGCTTGGTCATTTAACGGATCTAAAGTAGCGCTACACCCTGATGAGGAGACAGGCCATGGAATCAATCAACACTCAAGCACTTCCGGTAATTCGCACCCACCAGCAACCGTCGTTGGGGTGTGCCTTTATCGACGCTGAAGGTAATGAAGTTCTCATCACTGAAGAGATGATTCAGAACGCCTGCCAAGAACTGGAACAGCGTTTGGTCAAGCCTGTAAACAAAGACTGAACCTGACAACACCTTACTTGCCCGCGATCTTTTAAAGATCAAAAGATCGCGAGGCAAGCTCGCTCCTACACTGGCACTGCGCCCAGCGCTTTAACCATCTGCGTCAAACCCTGCGACTCACCCTCTATACGTACCTGCAAGCCTTCGATTTCGCGGCGTACCGGGTAGTGTTTGCGCAAGGCGTCAAACGCCAGCTTTTGCTCCTGAACCGTGCCCACCAGGCTGCGACGAAAGTCCGCATCGTCACGACGCGGGTCGTAAACCCCACGGCATACCGTCGCCAGCGCCCAGGCCGGGTCGCTGTCAGCACTCAGTTCAACCTTGGCCAGCCAGGGCGCAGGCAGTAAGTCGGCCAGTTTGATGACGGCTTCCTGCCCCAGAAAATCGCAGAACGCCTGGTAAATCTGCGCCGTACCCCGCTGCTTGCCGTCCAGGCTGTAACCGGCAATGTGCGGTGTTGCCAGTACGCACAGGTCAGCCAGTTCAACGTCAACCTGCGGCTCGGCTTCCCATACATCCAGCACCGCTTGCAGGTCTTCGCGTTGGGTCAGCACCTCACGCAGGGCGTTGTTGTCGATCACCGGGCCACGGCTGGCGTTGATCAGCCAGGTGCCGTGTTTGAGCTGGTTCAAGCGCTGCTGGTCGAGCAAATGCCAGGTCGCGTTCTCTGCGGATTTATCCAGAGGCGTGTGCAGGCTGATGACGTCACAACGTTCGATGATCTGCTCAAGGCTGACGTAATCACCGCCCTCTGCCGCCTGACGCGGCGGGTCGCACACCAGCACGTTGAAGCCCAAGCCCTTGAGCACATTGACCAGACGCCCGCCCACTTCGCCGGCACCGACCACACCGTAGGTGCGCTGATTGAGGTCGGCGCCTTCGATTTCGGCCAGTGTCAGCAAGCTGCCGAGCACGTAGTCCACCACACCGCGAGCATTGCAGCCCGGCGCACTGGACCACTGAATGCCCTCTTGATGAAAGTAATCGAGCGCCAGGTGATCGGTGCCGATGGTGCACGTACCGACAAAACGCACGGCGCTGCCTTCAAGCAGATCGCGGTCGACTTTGGTCACCGAACGCACCAGCAAGACATCAGCATCATGCACATCGGCCCGGGTGATCTGGCGCCCCGGCAAACGGCGTATTTCACCGAATTCAGCAAAGAACGCATCGACCAACGGAATATTTTCATCAGCAACAATCAGCATGGCAGGCTCCTTTCAAGGACTGGCAGTGTAGGCGTTGTCGGCACGTTTGGGCCGATCAATCCTGCTTTTTGCGGATCCAGTACAGGTACGTGCCCGCTTCTTCGGCCTGGCCGACCAGTTCGTGGTCCAAAAATACGCAGAACTTGGGAATGTCACGGCGGGTCGACGGGTCGGTCGCGATCACTTTCAGCAAGCCACCCGGCGCCAGATCGCGAATGTGTTGGTGCAGCATCATCACCGGCTCAGGGCAGTTCAGGCCGCTGGCGTCCAGAGTGCCGTCAAGCGGCAGGTCAGCAAAACTCATGGGTTACTCCTGAATCAGCGGGATTTAGGCTTTTTCACGTCCAGTCGACGCAAATGGCAGGTCACTTCTTCACGGTCGTGGTACAGCTGCTTGCAGCCGATTTCAACCTGGATACCGCGCGCCTTGAAGCCGTCGGCAATGCGGTCCAGCAGGCGACGCACTTCGGCGTAGCGTTGTTTCATCGGCAACTTCAGGTTGACCACCGCCTCACGGCAATGCCCTTCGCCAATCCACTCTTCGAGCATCGCCGCATTGCGCGCAGGCTTCTCGACGATATCGCAGACCATCCAGTCCACCGGCTGCTTGGGCTTGAAGGTAAAGCCATCGGCCATCAAGTGTTGCACCAACCCTGTGTCCATCAGGCTTTCAGCCATGGGGCCGTTGTCGATGGCGATCACCAGCATGCCGCGATTGACCAGTTGCCAGGTCCAGCCGCCGGGGGCTGCGCCGAGGTCAACACCGGTCATGTCACTGTGCAAACGGTCATCCCACTGATCACGCGGGATGAAGTGGTGCCAGGCCTCTTCCAGCTTGAGGGTTGAGCGGCTCGGGGCTTCACGCGGGAACTTGAGACGCGGAATGCCCATCGGCCACATGGCCGAGTTGTTGGACTCTGCCAGGCCGAGGAACACTTCGCGGCCACTTTTGAAGGTCAGCAGCAGACGCGGTTTGTCGTCGGCGTTTTCGACCAGCTTGCCCGCCTTGAGCAGCGCCTTGCGCAAATGCCCTTCGAACTTCTTGCAGAAGTTGGACAGTTCTTTGCCGTCGTTGGTGTCGACCACCTCCAGCCACAGGCTGCCACACACCGGAAAATCGGCCATGTGTTCAAGGATGACGCTGATCCGGTCGGTTTCTGGCAGGTCGACAAAGCTGCCGCGTGCCCATTGGCGCGGGAAAATCAGCTCGGCAAAGCGCAGGCGCTGCATCAGGCGCTCAGCACCGCCTGCTTCGGTGCAGACAAACTCGGCACAGGCCGCGCTTGGCTTGGCCTTGGCGTAGCCGGAGACATTAAGACGGGCGGCATGCTCGGCGATTTCCGAGCAGACTTCGCCTTCAAAACCGGGCCGGCAATGCATAAAAACGGTGTTCATTGATTTACTCCTGGGCAGCGGCAAGACATTAAACCGCTGCGCTACCTTGTCCTGGAACAAGGTCTGTCACGAAAAGGCGGGCATGATAACTGAGTTCGGAACCTTGAAGCCTTATAGACAGTCCAGTTATTAGCCAGATCACTGAATCAGGGCTAGGTTTGAAGCTCTGCTCACTGTTCTGTTCGTATCACACGATCCGTGCCGTGCGGATCAAAAGGAGTCATTTCATGTCCTCCCTCGATAGCCTGAAAACCCTTTCTACCTTAAAAGTCGACGATAAGACTTATCACTACTTCAGCCTGCCGCTCGCCGCCAAAACCCTGGGCGATTTGAGCAAGCTGCCGATGTCTCTTAAAGTGCTGCTGGAAAACCTGCTGCGCTGGGAAGACGGCAAGACCGTCACCGAACCCGACCTTAAGGCCCTTGCCGCCTGGCTCAAGGAACGCCGCAGCGACCGTGAAATCCAGTACCGCCCGGCGCGGGTGTTGATGCAGGATTTTACCGGCGTACCGGCGGTGGTCGACCTGGCCGCCATGCGCGCTGCCATGGCCAAGGCCGGGGGCGACCCGCAACGCATCAACCCGTTGTCACCGGTTGACCTGGTGATTGACCACTCGGTGATGGTCGACAAGTTCGGCAGCACCAGCGCCTTTGAGCAAAACGTTGATATCGAAATGGAACGCAACGGCGAACGCTATGCGTTTTTGCGCTGGGGCCAGGATGCCTTCGATAATTTCAGTGTGGTACCGCCCGGCACCGGGATTTGTCACCAGGTGAACCTTGAATACCTGGGCCGCACGGTCTGGACCAAAGACGAAGACGGCCGCACCTATGCCTTCCCCGACACTCTGGTAGGCACCGACTCGCACACCACCATGATCAACGGCCTTGGCGTTTTGGGCTGGGGCGTGGGCGGGATTGAAGCCGAAGCCGCCATGCTCGGCCAGCCCGTGTCGATGCTGATCCCTGAAGTGGTGGGTTTCAAGCTCAGTGGCAAGCTCAAAGAAGGCATCACCGCCACTGACCTGGTGCTGACGGTCACGCAAATGCTGCGCAGCAAGGGCGTGGTCGGCAAGTTCGTCGAGTTTTACGGCGATGGCCTGGCCGATTTGCCTTTGGCGGACCGTGCCACCATTGCCAACATGGCCCCGGAATACGGCGCTACGTGCGGGTTTTTCCCGGTGGATGAGATCACCCTCGATTACCTGCGTTTATCCGGTCGCCCGGACGCCACGGTCAAGCTGGTCGAGGCTTACTGCAAAGCCCAGGGCCTGTGGCGCGAGGCGGGCCAGGAGCCGATTTTCACTGACACTCTGGCGCTCGATATGGGCACCGTCGAGGCCAGCCTGGCCGGACCAAAACGCCCGCAAGACCGGGTCGCCCTGCCCAACGTGGCGCAAGCCTTCAGCGACTTCTTGAGCCTGCAGTTCAAACCGGCCAGTAAAGAAGAAGGCCGCCTCGAAAGTGAAGGCGGTGGCGGCGTGGCCGTGGGCAGCGCAGAGTCGGTTGGCGAGGCGGATTACAGCCTCGATGGCAAAACCTGGCGCCTGAAAAACGGTGCCGTGGTGATTGCCGCCATTACCTCGTGCACCAACACCTCCAACCCCAGCGTGATGATGGCTGCCGGGCTGGTGGCGAAAAAAGCCGTGGAAAAAGGCCTGAAAAGCCAGCCTTGGGTGAAAACCTCATTGGCCCCCGGCTCCAAGGTGGTTACCGATTACTACAAGGCCGCTGGCCTCACCCCGTACCTCGATCAATTGGGCTTCGACCTGGTGGGGTATGGCTGTACCACTTGTATTGGCAACTCCGGGCCGCTGCCCGACCCCATTGAAAAAGCCATTACCCAAGCGGACCTGACCGTGGCGTCTGTGCTGTCGGGCAACCGTAACTTTGAAGGCCGCGTACACCCGCTAGTCAAGACCAACTGGCTGGCCTCGCCGCCGCTGGTGGTGGCCTATGCGTTGGCCGGTACGGTGCGTATCGACATCAGCAGCGAACCGCTGGGCGTGGGCAAAGACGGCCAGCCGGTGTACCTGCGCGATATCTGGCCGAGCCAGAAAGAAATCGCCGACGCCGTGGCGCAAGTCAGCACCGGCATGTTTCACAAGGAATACGCCGAAGTATTTGCCGGTGACGAGCAATGGCAAGCCATTGAAGTGCCGCAGGCGGCGACGTATGTCTGGCAAGACAGCTCGACGTATATCCAGCACCCGCCGTTCTTTGATGACATTGACGGGCCATTGCCGGTCATTGAAGACGTCAAGGGCGCGAACATTCTGGCGCTGCTGGGGGATTCGGTGACCACCGACCACATCTCCCCAGCCGGCAATATCAAGGCCGACAGCCCGGCCGGGCGTTACCTGCGCGAGAAAGGCGTCGAGCCCAAAGACTTCAACTCCTACGGTTCGCGACGCGGCAACCATGAAGTGATGATGCGTGGCACGTTCGCCAACATCCGTATTCGCAACGAAATGCTCGGCGGTGAAGAAGGGGGTAACACCCTGTACATCCCGACCGGCGAAAAGCTGGCGATCTACGACGCGGCGATGCGTTATCAGGCCACGGGCACGCCGCTGGTGGTGATTGCCGGTCAGGAGTACGGCACCGGCTCAAGCCGCGACTGGGCGGCCAAAGGCACCAATCTGCTGGGCGTCAAAGCGGTGATTGCCGAGAGTTTTGAGCGTATCCACCGCTCCAACCTGGTGGGCATGGGCGTGTTGCCCTTGCAGTTCAAGCTGGATCAGAACCGCAAGAGCCTGAAACTCACCGGCAAGGAGACCCTGGACATCCTCGGGCTGACCGGCGCCGACATTCAACCGCGAATGAACCTGACCCTGGTGATTACCCGTGAAGACGGCCAGCAGGAAAAGGTCCAGGTCCTGTGCCGGATCGACACCCTCAATGAAGTGGAATACTTCAAGGCGGGCGGGATCTTGCACTACGTGCTGCGCCAGTTGATTGCTTCGTAACAGCCAAACCTGTGGGAGCGGGCTTGCTCGCGATGGAATCGACGCGGTCTAACAGAAAAACCGCATCGCCTGCATCGCGAGCAAGCCC
>NZ_JASCPQ010000153.1:0-7922 GCF_029959305.1 Pseudomonas sp. PS01297 | reverse complement strand
CTTTTAAAGATCAAAAGATCGCGAGGCAAGCTCGCTCCTACAAAGACCGCGTTCACGTTACTGACGGCTTCAGACGCTTGCCTCCCCGCTGTAATTGCTAGCCGTAGCTTAGCTCAAGCCCAGTTGCGCCCATATACGCCGAACATCTCGTCGCGCTTCCACCAATTGGTCGCCACTGACCACCCCGGCTTCCTTTTGCAAGGCCTGGCGGTGGGCAACGGCGCGGAAGGCTTTGTACGCCTCACGTAACAGGCTGGCATCGCTGGCGGGCATCAGCCCGGCCTGCTCCAGCCCTTCCAGAATGCGGATGTTATCGGTATAGCGCAGCAGTTCCGGGTGTTCCCTGGACCACGCCAGGGCCGCGTATTGCACCATAAATTCAATATCGACGATACCACCGGCGTCCTGCTTGAGGTCGAACGGCACCGTGGCCTCGAAGGCATTCTGCGCCGTCCCGGCAGCGGTCAGCCGGGTGCCCAGGTTGTCGCGCATTTTGGCGCGCATCTCGCTGACTTCCTGGCGCAGCGTCGGCAAATCCCGCTCGCGGCCCAACACCTGCGCCCGCACGGCTTCAAAGGCCGCGCCGACCTGCTTGCAGCCCACCAGCACCCGCGCCCGCACCAGCGCTTGATGCTCCCAGGTCCAGGCTTCGTTCTGTTGATAGCGCTCAAAGGCCCCGAGCGAGCTGACCAACAACCCGGAAGCGCCTGACGGACGCAGGCGCATGTCGACTTCATAGAGCTGGCCGGAGTTGGTTTGCGCGGTGAGCAAATGGATGATCCGCTGGCCCAGCCGGGTGAAGAACTGCGCGCTGTCGATGGGCTTGGCGCCGTCGGTTTCGGCGTTGGGGTCGCCGTCATGGATAAACACCAGGTCCAGGTCCGAGCCGTGGCCCAACTCGATACCGCCGACTTTGCCGTAGCCCACAATAATAAAGCCGGGGTCGCACAGGCTGCCGTCCGCCCGCTGCGGCGTGCCGTACTTGGCCACGGTTTGGCGCCAGGCCAGGGCCAGCACTTGCTCCAGAATCGCCTCGGCCAGCCAGGTCAGGTAATCGCTGACCTTCATCAGCGGCAAGCTGCCGGCGATTTCTGAGGCCGCCACCCGCAGGCGGTGCGCCAGTTTGAAGTTACGCAGCGCTTCCATCTGCTGTTCAAGGTCGTCCTCGGGGATGCGCGTGAGCCGCTCGCGCAACTCGGCGGCCAACTCGGGCGCCAAGGGTGGCTTGAACAGACGCCCTTCGTTGAGCAACTCATCAAGCAACAGCGGGAAGCGGGTGATTTGCTCGGCAATCCACGGGCTGGCCGCGCACAAGGTCAGCAGGCGGCGCAACGCGTCCGGGTTTTCAGTCAGCAACACCAGATAGGCCGAACGTCGGGCCACCGCCTCAACCAGCGGCAACACACGCTCCAGCACCAGGTCCGGGTTGGCATGTTCCACCGCCTGCGCCAGCAAACGCGGGATAAACGCATCCAGACGCTCACGCCCCAAACGCTGCATGGCACGCAACTGCGGGCTGGAGCGCAGGTTGGCCAATTGTTTCAAGGCTTTGGGCGCATCGACAAACCCGGCTTCTTCTAATTGCGCACACGCCGCTGCGTCGTCCTGGACTTCTTCCCACAACGGCAACCACTCGCCGCCGACGATCAGTTCGCCTTCGTCGAGGTCTTCTTCCTCGTCCGGGTCGGCAATGACCTGACGGAAATGCCAGTCGATACGCCCGCGCCACGCCATCAGTTGTTCATGGAACTGCGCCCACGTGTCAAAGCCCATCATAAAGGCGATGCGCGCCTGATCCTGTTCGCCGTCCGGGAGCATTTGCGTCTGGCGGTCGGCAATAGCCTGGATCGCGTGCTCGGTGTAACGCAAAAATTCATAACCTTCGCGCAACTCATTGACCACCGCAGCCGGCAGGTAGCCTTGCCCCTCAAGGATGCTCAGCACTTTAAGCAGCGGCCGCTGTTGCAGGCTGAGGTCGCGGCCGCCGTGGATCAACTGGAACGCCTGGGCAATAAACTCGACTTCACGAATGCCGCCCGCGCCCAGCTTGATGTTGTCGGCCATGCCTTTGCGCCGTACTTCTTGCTGGATCAACTGCTTCATGGTGCGCAGCGCTTCGATGGCCGAGAAGTCGAGGTAACGCCGATAGACGAAGGGTCGCAGCATCTCCAGCAACTGCGCGCCCATCACTTGATCACCGGCCACCACCCGCGCCTTGATCATCGCGTAGCGTTCCCAGTCGCGGCCCTGGTCCTGGTAATACTGCTCCAGCGCGTTAAAGCTCAACACCAGCGCGCCCGACGAGCCGTACGGCCGCAAGCGCATGTCAACGCGGAACACAAAGCCGTCGACGGTCATCGGGTCCAGCGCCTTGATCAAGCGCTGACCCAGGCGAATAAAGAACTCCTGGTTATCCAGTGGGCGCTTGGCGCCAACGGTTTCGCCGCCCTCGGGGTAGGCGAAAATCAGATCGATGTCCGATGACAGGTTCAGTTCGACGGCGCCGAGCTTGCCCATGCCCAAAATCACCATCGGTTGCGGCTCGCCGCTGCGGTGCCCGATGGGCGTGCCGAACTGCTGGCAATGGCGCTCATACAGCCAGCGGTAGGCTTGATCGATGCTCGCATCGGCCATGTCCGACAAATCGCGGCAGGTTTCTATCAGGTCGGCCTGGCGGGTCAAATCACGCCAGATAATCCGCACTTGCTGGCGCGTGCGCTGACGGCGCAGGGCGCGGCCCAGTTCTTCGTCGGTTTGCGCCTGCTGGGCGGCTTCGGCAATCTGCCCGCACAACTCGCCGGGGGCGAAGCTGCGGTCCAGTTCACCCCAGCTCACCAGTTCCAGCAACATCAAAGGGTCACGTAACACCTGTTCAATAAAGAAGTCGCTTGCCGCACTCACCCGGGCAAAGTCTGACCAGCGTTCAGACGACCATTCGTCGAGTCCCTGTTCGCCTTCCAGACCGGCCACGGCACTGCGCCAGGACTGCTCGGCGCGGCTGGCAAGGGGCAATAAAAGGGAGGGGATTGCGGCAAGCGAGGGAAGGCTCATGGTCTATCCTTGATCGGCGATGGTATTGCCGAGTACGGTGACTGGAAGAAACAGCGGTTAAACCCGACTGTCGAACAAAGGTTATAAATAGCTTAAAAGCGTGATTCTTTAGCAAAAAAACATTGTCGCAACGGCCAAATACCAAACACAGAACCAACAATATCGATTTATCGCACAACCCAACAGGTGACCTTCGAAGGCTTCCCTGTAGTTTTACTACTGAGTCAAACACTCGAAAGGCTGAAATGAGCAACGATTTGTAGTAAAACTACACAACGCCGGAATCAACCTTCCGGTCATCCAAGAATTTATGTCGTCTGCCCACAAGGCCAGTCGCAAACTCAGGCAACCGATTCTGGAAGCCTTTCCGCCCTGGAGCAAGCCATGCAAGACCTCGATCCCGTCGAAACCCAGGAATGGCTGGACGCCCTGGAATCGGTTCTCGACAAAGAAGGCGAAGACCGTGCTCACTATCTGATGACCCGTATGGGTGAGCTCGCTACTCGCACCGGTTCGCAACTCCCGTACGCCATCACGACTCCATACCGCAACACGATTCCTGTTACCCACGAAGCACGCATGCCTGGCGACCTGTTCATGGAACGCCGCATTCGCTCGCTGGTACGCTGGAACGCCATGGCTATGGTTATGCGCACGAACTTGAAAGATTCTGACCTGGGCGGTCATATCTCCAGCTTCGCTTCCAGCGCAACCCTGTATGACATCGGCTTCAACTACTTCTTCCAGGCCCCGACCGAAGAACACGGCGGCGACCTGATCTACTTCCAGGGTCACACCTCGCCAGGCGTTTACGCCCGTGCGTTCATGGAAGGTCGCATCAGCGAAGATCAAATGAACAACTTCCGCCAGGAAGTCGACGGTCAGGGCCTGTCGTCCTACCCGCACCCTTGGCTGATGCCTGATTTCTGGCAGTTCCCGACGGTATCCATGGGCCTTGGCCCGATCCAGGCGATCTACCAGGCGCGTTTCATGAAGTACCTGGAATCGCGTGGTTACATCCCTGCTGGCAAGCAAAAAGTCTGGTGTTTCCTGGGCGACGGTGAGTGTGACGAGCCGGAATCCCTGGGCGCCATCTCCCTGGCTGGCCGCGAAAACCTCGATAACCTGATCTTCGTCATCAACTGCAACCTGCAGCGCCTCGACGGCCCGGTTCGCGGCAACGGCAAGATCATCCAGGAACTCGAAGGCGTGTTCCGCGGTGCTCAGTGGAACGTGACCAAAGTCATCTGGGGCCGTTTCTGGGACCCACTGCTGGCCAAAGACGTCGACGGCATCCTGCAACGTCGCATGGACGAAGTCATCGACGGCGAGTACCAGAACTACAAAGCCAAAGACGGCGCGTTCGTACGTGAACACTTCTTCAACACGCCAGAACTCAAGGCGATGGTTGCTGACTTGTCCGACGACGAGATCTGGAAACTCAACCGTGGCGGCCACGACCCGTACAAGGTCTACGCGGCGTACCACGAAGCGGTCAACCACAAAGACCAGCCAACCGTTATCCTGGCCAAGACCATCAAGGGTTACGGCACTGGCGCTGGCGAAGCGAAAAACACGGCGCACAACACCAAGAAAGTCGATGTCGACAGCCTGAAGTTGTTCCGTGACCGTTTCGACATCCCGGTCAAAGATGAAGACATCGAGTCCCTGCCATTCTTCAAACCGGAAGAAGGCAGCGCCGAAGCCCGCTACCTGAGCGAGCGCCGCACTGCACTGGGCGGTTTCGTGCCTCAGCGTCGTGCCAAGAGCCTGAGCATTCCGACCCCGCCACTGGACACCCTCAAGGCCATCCTTGACGGCTCCGGCGACCGTGAAATTTCCACCACCATGGCGTTCGTGCGCATCCTCGCACAGCTGGTGAAGGACAAGGACATCGGTCAGCGCATCGTCCCGATCATCCCGGACGAAGCCCGTACCTTCGGTATGGAAGGCATGTTCCGTCAGTTGGGCATCTACTCCTCCGTCGGCCAGCTCTACGAGCCAGTCGATAAAGACCAGGTGATGTTCTACAAGGAAGACAAAAAGGGCCAGATCCTCGAAGAAGGCATCAACGAAGCAGGCGCCATGAGCTCTTTCATCGCGGCCGGTACTTCGTACTCGAACCACAACCAGCCAATGCTGCCGTTCTACATCTTCTACTCGATGTTCGGCTTCCAGCGTATTGGTGACCTGGCCTGGGCCGCTGGCGACAGCCGCACCCGTGGCTTCCTGATTGGCGGCACCGCCGGGCGTACCACGCTCAACGGTGAAGGCCTGCAACACGAAGACGGTCACAGCCACATCCTGGCCGCGACCATCCCGAACTGCCGCACCTATGACCCAACCTACGGCTATGAGCTGGCGGTGATCATTCAGGACGGCATGAAGAAGATGACCGAAGAGCAACAGGACGTCTTCTACTACATCACCGTGATGAACGAGTCTTACCAGCAACCTGCCATGCCGGCCGGTGTTGAGGAAGGCATCGTCAAAGGGATGTACCTGCTGGAAGAAGACACCAAGGAAGCGGCTCACCACGTACAACTGATGGGCTCCGGCACCATCCTGCGTGAAGTGCGTGAAGCGGCGAAAATCCTGCGTGAAGAGTTCAACGTCGGCGCTGACGTGTGGAGCGTTACCAGCTTCAACGAACTGCGTCGCGACGGCCTGGCCGTTGAGCGTCACAACCGCCTGCACCCTGGCCAGAAGCCACAGCGCACCTTCGTTGAAGAGTGCCTGACTGGCCGTAAAGGTCCGGTGATTGCTTCTACCGACTACATGAAGCTGTTCGCTGAACAGATTCGTCAGTGGGTACCGGTCAAGGAATTCAAAGTGCTGGGCACTGACGGTTTCGGCCGCAGCGACAGCCGCAAAAAACTGCGTCACTTCTTTGAAGTAGACCGTCACTTCGTGGTGTTGGCAGCCCTGGAAGCTCTGGCTGACCGTGGTGAAATCGAACCTAAGGTGATTGCAGACGCTATCGTCAAGTTCGGTATCAACCCGGAAAAACGCAACCCACTGGACTGCTGAGGAGAATTTTTGTGAGCGAACTCATTCGAGTACCTGACATCGGCAGCGGTGACGGTGAAGTCATCGAACTGTTTGTAAAGGTCGGTGACCGTGTCGAAGCCGATCAAAGCATTCTGACGCTGGAATCGGACAAGGCGAGCATGGAAATCCCTGCGCCTAAAGCCGGTATCGTCAAAAGCCTGAAAGTAAAGCTGGGCGACCGCTTGAAAGAAGGCGACGAACTGCTTGAGCTGGAAGCTGAGGGCGGCGCTGCGCCAGCCCCTGAAGCGGCCGCACCGGCCAAGGCTGCGGCGGCTGAAAAGCCAGCGGCTGCTCCTGCTGCCGAGGCCCCTGCGGCCCCGGCTGCAGCACCGGCAAGCGAGTCGGTTCAAGACATCCACGTGCCGGACATCGGCTCGTCGGGCAAAGCCAAAATCATCGAGATTCTGGTCAAGGCTGGCGACACCGTTGAGGCTGATCAATCGCTGATCACCCTTGAATCCGACAAGGCCAGCATGGAAATCCCGTCGCCTGCCGCAGGCGTGGTGGAAAGCATTGCCGTCAAGCTGGACGACGAAGTGGGCACTGGCGACTTCATCCTCAAGCTGAAAGTGGCGGGCGCTGCTGCGCCAGCCGCTCCTGCACAAGCGGCGCCAGCTCCGGCGGCCAAAGCTGAAGCACCGGCGGCTCCTGCGCCGGCTGCCAAGGCTGAAGCGGCCCCTGCTCCGGCACCGGCTGCTGCCCCTGCGCCAAGCGGTGCCAAAGTTCACGCCGGCCCTGCCGTGCGTCAACTGGCCCGTGAGTTCGGCGTTGAGCTGAGCGCGGTGAGCCCAAGTGGCCCACACGGTCGCGTCTTGAAAGAAGACGTACAGGCTTACGTCAAAACCGCTCTGCAGAAGGCCAAGGAAGCTCCGGCTGCCGGCGCTGCAACTGGCGGCGCAGGCATTCCGCCGATCCCGACAGTCGACTTCAGCCGTTTCGGTGAAGTTGAAGAAGTGGCCATGACCCGCCTGATGCAAATCGGCGCGTCGAGCCTGCACCGCAGTTGGCTGAACATCCCGCACGTGACTCAGTTCGACCAGGCTGACATCACCGAGCTGGAAGCTTTCCGCGTTGCGCAAAAAGCCGTCGCAGAAAAAGCCGGTGTGAAACTGACCGTCCTGCCGCTGCTGCTCAAGGCCTGCGCACACCTGCTCAAGGAACTGCCAGACTTCAACAGCTCGCTGGCGCCAAGCGGCAAAGCGATCATCCGCAAGAAGTACGTACACATCGGCTTCGCCGTAGACACCCCGGACGGCTTGCTGGTGCCGGTGATCAAGAACGTTGATCAGAAGAGCCTGCTGCAACTGGCAGGTGAAGCGGCTGCACTGGCTGCCAAAGCCCGTGACAAGAAGCTCACCGCTGACGACATGCAGGGTGCTTGCTTCACCATTTCCAGCTTGGGTCACATTGGCGGCACCGGCTTCACGCCGATCGTCAACGCACCGGAAGTGGCGATCTTGGGCGTGTCCAAGGCAACCATGCAGCCAGTCTGGGACGGCAAAGCCTTCCAGCCGAAGCTGATGCTGCCACTGTCGCTGTCCTACGATCACCGCGTGATCAACGGCGCTGCAGCTGCACGTTTCACCCAGCGTCTGAGCCAGTTGCTGGGCGACATCCGCACTATCCTGCTGTAAGCCACGTCCCGGCCTTCCTCACCGAAGGCCGGGATAGCGCACTGTTTTCCGAGCGCCACGCTCGTACCTCAACCCCGCCCAATAAGCGGGGCTTTTTTTTGCCTGAACACTCACCAATATCCTCGTAGGAGCTGCCGCAGGCTGCGATCTTTTGACGTTGAAGATCAAAAGATCGCAGCCTGCGGC
>NZ_JASCPQ010000152.1:0-7986 GCF_029959305.1 Pseudomonas sp. PS01297 | reverse complement strand
CGCGTTTCCGTCTTTATTTTTAAATAAAAAAACCGGGGCGGGCCACCCCCGCTCCTACGGGATTGACCGGTAAATGCATGACTCAGCTCACCCTCACCAAACTCGCCTGGACGCCCTTGGGCCACGGCCATTGTCATCACCAGTTCAAGCTGCGTGATGCCAACCTGCACGTGGCGGCTGGTGAGTTTGTGGGGCTGATCGGGCCTAATGGCAGCGGTAAAACCAGCCTGTTGCGCTGTGCTTATCGCTTCAGCAAGCCCGAAGCGGGCGAGGTTCATCTCGGCCCGCACAACCTGTGGCAACAATCACCACGCTGGTGCGCCCAGCGCATCGCCGTGGTGCTGCAAGAATTCCCTGACGCCTTTGGCCTGACCGTTGATGAAGTGGTCGCCATGGGCCGTACCCCGCACAAAGGCCTGTTTGACGGCGACACCCAGGCCGACCGCGAACTGGCCAGAGACGCCCTCGAATCCGTCGGCCTGCAAGGCTTTGAAGACCACGCCTTCGCCACCCTCTCGGGAGGCGAAAAACAGCGTGTGATCCTGGCCCGCGCCCTGACCCAACAACCCGACCTGCTGATCCTCGACGAGCCGACCAACCACCTCGACCCGCGTTATCAGCTGGAGCTGCTGCAACGAGTCAAGCGCCTGAACATCGGCACCCTGGCCAGCATCCACGACCTGAATCTGGCGGCGGCTTTTTGTGATCGGCTGTACGTGATCAACCACGGCAAGATCATCGCCAGCGGCACGCCGCGCGAGGTATTGACCGTGGAATTATTACGCAACGTTTTCGGCGTGGACGCACTGGTCGACGACCACCCACTGTCCGGCTACCCGCGCATTACCTGGATAACCCAACCATGAAGCTGATCCGTCTCGCCCTGTGCCTGGCTGCTTTATTCGGCGCGCAACTGGCTCAAGCCGACGCCACGACCTACCCGCTGACGATTAAAAGCTGCAACCGTGACGTGACCTTCACGCAAGCGCCCAAACACGCGGTCAGCCACGACATCAACATGACCCAAATGATGCTCGCCCTGGGCCTCAAGCCGCGCATGGCCGGGTACAGCGGCATCAGTGGCTGGAAGTCGGTCACGCCCGAGATGAAGGCCATTCTCGACGGCCTGCCCGAGCTGGCCAGCAAGTACCCGTCGGTTGAAACCTTGCTCAATGCCAACGTTGATTTCTTCTTCGCCGGGTGGGATTACGGCATGCGCGTGGGTGGTGACCTCACGCCGCACACCCTGACCCCGCTGGGCATCAACGTGTATGAGCTGACCGAGTCATGTGCGTTTGTGATGAAGCGCCCTCCAGCCAGCCTGGAAGACACCTACAACGACCTGCGCAACCTCGGCAAAATCTTCGACGTGCAAGACCGCGCCAACGCATTGATCGCGCAGATGCAGGCAAAAATCGCCGACGTGCAGAAGTCTCTTCCGGCATCAAAACCCCGGGTATTTCTGTATGACAGCGGCGAAGACCGCGCCATGACCTCGGGCAAGCTGGGCATCCCCCACGCCTTGATTGAAGCCGCGGGTGGCGATGATATCCTCAGCGACATCGACGCCAGCTGGACCCGCGTTAACTGGGAAACCGTGGTCGAGCGCAACCCCGAGGTCATCGTGATCGTCGACTACAGCGAAGTCACCGCCGAGCAAAAACAGCGCTTTCTCGAAACCAACCCGGCCCTGCAATCGGTGGACGCTATCAAGCACAAACGCTTTATCGTCATCCCCTATGTGCAAGCCACGCCGGGCATCGACAACGTGCTGGCCATCGAAACCCTGGCCAAAGGGTTTCACCCACAATGATGTCTAACCGCTACGCCCTGTTACTGATCAGCCTTGGCGCACTGCTGCTGGTGTCATGCGTGGTGTCGCTGGGCTTTGGCCCGGCGCGGGTGCCGGTCGACGTGGTGTGGCACATTGTGTTGAACAAAGTGTTTGGCCTCGGTGAGGTGAGCTGGAGCGCTGGCCAAGAACACATCGTGTGGCTGATCCGCGTGCCGCGCATGCTACTCGGTGCCCTGGTGGGGGCGGGCCTGGCGTTGATCGGGGCGGTGCTACAAGCCGTGACCCGCAACCCGCTGGCTGATCCGCACTTGCTCGGCGTCACCAGCGGCGCGACGTTGGGCGCGGTGATTGTGGTGCTGCACGTGGGCGAAATCGTCGGCCTGCTGACCTTGCCCATTGCCGCCTTTATCGGCGCCCTGCTGAGCATGCTACTGGTACTGGCCATCGCCAGTCGTCAGGGGCGTCTGGATAGCGACCGCCTGCTGCTGTGCGGTGTGGCAGTGTCGTTCGTGATGATGGCGGTGGCCAACACCTTGCTGTTTTTGGGCGACCATCGCGCCAGTTCTGCTGTGCTGTTCTGGATGCTCGGCGGCCTCGGGCTGGCCCGCTGGGAACTGCTGGCCGTGCCCAGTGCCGTGGTGCTGCTGGGGCTGTTTTTACTGCTGGGCATGGCCCGCCCGCTGAATGCCCTGATGGCTGGCGAGCAAACCGCCGTCACCCTCGGCCTGAATGCGCGCAATGTGCGGCTCAAAGTGTTCTTGATCGCCTCACTGATGACCGGCGTCTTGGTGGCCATCAGCGGTTCCATCGGCTTTGTCGGCCTGATGATCCCGCACATAGCCCGCCGTCTGGTGGGCGCTGAACACCGGCGTTTACTGCCGGTGTCAGCGCTGCTGGGCAGCGTGTTCCTGGTCTGGGTCGACGTCGCCGCTCGCACCCTGATCGCCCCCGAAGACCTGCCCATCGGCGTGGCCACGGCGGCCATCGGCGGGTTGTTCTTTATTGGCTTGATGCGCAAGCGTTAAAGCTCATCACGCAGCACCCCCGGCTTGGGCGTCACGGTGGGTTGCAGGGGGCTGGGCGTCGTCCACTCAAAGCCGCCTTCGGGCTCAAGCTCAAAGTGCGGGTCGCGGTACAGACCGAGGGCAGGCCATGTCGGGCTGGTGACCAACACAATCAATTGCCCGGCCTTGGCGATGTCAGTGAGCATTTGCCTGGACGTTTTGGGCGACGATGTCGGCTGGGCGTTCTCGACAAAATAGCCCGCCTCGGTGCGTTCAAACGTTTTTTTCGGCCCACACAGTTGGACTTCCTGCGCTTCATCTCCCGCTGAGTACAGCAGCAGGGCACCGTCGTTTGTGGACACATACACATTGACTTCATAGTCCTGGTCGCCAGCGCGGTTGGCCATTTGTTCCATAGCCACCGACGCGTAGCAGAGGTCCACCGGCCAAGGCATGTTCTGTACGCGCTTTTTATCCGCTTCACTCAGCGCGGTCACGTGCCTGACATCACGCGCAACCTGCAGGCGCCGCACCGAATAACCGGCGGGCAAAATCGGTCGCAACGGATCCTCACTGGGCTTATGTCGATGGCTGATTACGATCAGTTCGGCGGCATTGGCCTGCAGGCCGTTGCTCACCTCCGGCTGCAGCGCCACCCAACTGTCGCTACTCGGGTTGTGCAACAACGCCCCCATTGTATTGAGCGTGTGGGGACGTTTCAGTTGCCGATGCACAGTCCACGCGGCGTCATCGGGGTGTGCGTACACAGGGCCCAAAGCCACAACCCGCGGATGATTTTGATCCGCCAGCAATTCTCTGACACTGGGCTTCCACGTCGCCAACACCGGGCCAGGGTTGACCCACACCCCACAGGTGTTGATCACGGTCAGTGTGCCACTCTGTGCCACCTCGCGGGCGTAGGTCACAGCGGTCTGCGCCAGGGTGGTCAGTTGCTCCATCATCCAGTTGCCGGAATCGCGGAAAATCCCCGCCGTAATCAAACTTGAAAGGGTGCCCGGCAAGTAGCGCAACAACGCCCCTGTTGCTGGCGCGAGATACAGCGCCGGGTTCAGCTTCTGAGGATAGGCTTGATCTTCAAGGGTCGAGAGCGTCACCAGCGCAGTGGCTATGTCACGCGGCGAGATAAACGCCTGGTAAACAGCATCAGCCAGCAGGACGGCTGGCACTTGCGGGGCCGCAAGGTACATCGCACAGACGCTGAAACCTTCAGGCCACTGGTAACGCTGGGTCATGGCGTCGTAAGCAAATACCTTGTCCAAGCTCAAGTAAGTATCGGTGTGGGGCTGCGTCGCGACATAGGCCTCACCTTGAGTGCTTTTCAAAATAAAGCCGTACTGCACCTCTTTACGCGTCCCTAGCTGGGTGTGGGCAAACCGCACAGCGTCCTGTTCTTGGGTAAAGATCGGGCTGCACACTGGCGTTCGCACTTGTCCCGCGACCAAAGGCAACACGGCGTGGGTCGCCACCCCCCCCGGCGCGCCCCAGCAGGGGCTGCCCTTGATGACTTCCAACGTTCCCGTCGCGGCTATACCGGAAATATACCCGCTGGGTTTGAGCTTGTTGGCCCTCAAGCGCTGCTGAATCGAGTTCTTGCGTACATTCCACACGTCCGCTGGAAGAGGCGTTAACTGACTCAACATGCGCAGCTCATCCTTTGAACCACTGGGGGAATATTTGATCAATGCGCCCTCTTGTGTCGAAAAATAGCGCGTCTTGATCCTGCCACGGTCATTAATGGCTGCGCCGACCTCATGAGGCTCCAGCATATTTCGGTATAACTGTTCTTCTTGCGCTGAACGCCACAGTTGCAAAGGCCAAACGCGATGGGTGTGATACATCGCCACCGGGGTGCAGCCCGGTGGTGCAAATGACTGGACTTCAGGCGGTATAACGGTGTTGATATCAAAGGTTTCAGTGCTGACCGCCAAAGGCTCGGTGACGACAAAGCGCTGGTCGGCACGCTGATAGATAACACCGCCCAAGACCTTCTTGTCCCGGCCTGCTATGCGCTCATGAACATACAACGCGGCATCATCGGCACTGATAAAGCACGGGCTCAACACCCTGCGCGCAAAGTGCTTATAGGGCTGCCACTGCGCAGTGACACGCCCCGTACGGCTCCATAAATCGCTGGTGTACAACACACTCAACTCACCGGCCGTGGCTATGTCCTGAACATAGAACCGAGTTTTATAAAGCCCCAGGCGCAGGTCGCCTGCCATCCTGATCCAGCCCCGATCATGGATAGGGTTCACAAACTGCTGCTCCTGCGCGGAGAACGTCGATACATACTCCAGGACAGCGCCATCGCGCACGAGAATATAGAGCGGTATCGATCGGGTACTTTCGGCATGCTTGAGCCGGGTCGTTGATCGGGCCGCCGTAATCCCCGTCGCCATGAACATGGGGTCAATAAAGTGCTTAAAGACAGTGAGTTCCTCTGCCGGCAAGCTGCTCAGCGGGCGATACTGATTCTCGCCGCAATAAACACCGACGATTTCAAACCCTTGCGGCAGTACAACGTCACCTTGCCCGGTTGTAGAAAACACCAATGCCTTAGAGAAGACTGAAGCCGAAAGTGCACTATCGGCTGATGCTTGCAACCCAATCGTCTCAAGAGTCAGGGGCATGGGTTCAGTGGCGATAAACGTCCCTGAAGCCTTGCTCTCAAGCACAAACCCGTAATGACTCTCGACCACGCGCTCAGTGCGATTGCGCACATAGTTGAGCAACGCTTTCAACGAGGAGGCGACAGGGCTGAAGGCCGGTCGCAGCATCGCATTGGGGACAACATCAAGGGTATTACCCGGTTTGTAGAGCTTGAAGGTGCTGTCTATCTTGCCCACTTTCCAGCCCCATACTTCAGAAGACTGGATCACACTTAACGTCCCCACATAGGCGATTGCCCGTATATACCCGTCAATCGAATCGAAGGTCAGTCTTTTGTCTCGCGCATCGTTAAAAAAACGAATGGCCAACTTCTCTTCAAGGGCAGAACCACTGGCCTCGTACTTCAGAAGCACGCCATTGACAGCCGACAAATAGTGCGCAGAGGCAAAGTAGGTGTTCAAGTGAGTCAAGCCAATATCAATACTTGAAAAAAACTGCACTGTCGTAATGATTTGAGCGGTGCTCCAGTCATGGAACAATTTTTTCAACAGATCGTAGTCATTGGGGTGGGAATGATAAAAGGCATAACAGGTATAGCCCGGCGGATGAACAAACTGACCTTCAGCATTACTTGAAGCCACTAATCCGGGGTCAAAATTGCTGGTCCTCCCCCTCACAGGCCGGGTTGCAAAATAACGCCCTTGGGCATCCTTTAAAATCATGCCGCCATATTCAACGCCGCGCTGATCGCCAATCAATTCATGGGCAAAGCGTGCTGCATCGTCCGGCGCTATAAAAGCAGGACTCAGATCCGGCAATTGAACGGTGTGGTTCGCTAATTGGCGCTTTTGCCGACCAGCTTCTTTATCTGAACTCATCATGATGTGGAGCCTTGTCTGGAAAATGACCGGGCGAGTGCACGGTCACTTTCCATGTTTCACCTGAAGGTGCGCGCCAAGGGGCTATTTAGTTATCGACTTGCCTTGAGCAGTGCGCTCCTCGCTAGCCTGTAAGCACCAAAGCCGGGCATCTCCGTGCACGCAGCTCATCAACAGGCCCCGTCATGGTGCGCAAGTCTTTGCACCCATGCCCCAAAACCCTGCACTAGACGCCCTGCACCACTTCGGCACAGACCTTGCAAAAACCCTCCCAGTGTTCGTATCGACCCTTAAAACAACGAAACATCTGGAGATCGGCCCATGAAGCGTCGTAGCTTGATCAAAGCGTTCACCCTCTCGGCATCCATTGCCGCCATGGGTCTGACCTGGACGGTGCAAGCCGCCGAGACCATCAAGGTGGGGATTCTGCATTCGTTGTCCGGGACCATGGCGATCTCTGAAACCTCGCTCAAAGACATGGCCTTGATGACCATCGACGAGATCAACGCCAAGGGCGGGGTGAACGGCAAGATGCTCGAACCGGTGGTAGTCGACCCGGCTTCCAACTGGCCACTGTTTGCCGAAAAGGCCCGCCAGTTGCTGACCCAGGACAAAGTCGCGGTAGTGTTCGGTTGCTGGACCTCGGTGTCCCGTAAATCGGTACTGCCGGTATTTGAAGAACTCAACGGCCTGCTGTTCTACCCGGTGCAATACGAAGGCGAAGAGATGTCGCCCAACGTGTTCTACACCGGTGCAGCGCCTAACCAGCAAGCCATCCCGGCGGTTGAGTATTTGATGAGCGAAGACGGCGGCAGCGCCAAGCGCTTCGTGCTGCTGGGCACCGACTACGTGTACCCGCGCACCACCAACAAAATCCTGCGTGCGTTCCTGCACTCCAAGGGCGTAGCCGACAAGGATATCCAGGAGGTCTACACGCCGTTTGGTCACAGCGATTACCAGACCATCGTGTCCAACATCAAAAAGTTCTCGGCGGGTGGCAAGACTGCGGTGATCTCCACCGTGAACGGCGACTCCAACGTACCGTTCTATAAAGAGCTGGCCAACCAGGGCCTGAAAGCCACCGACGTGCCGGTGATTGCGTTCTCGGTGGGCGAAGAAGAACTGCGCGGCATCGACACCAAACCATTGGTGGGCAACCTCGCCGCCTGGAACTACTTCGAATCGGTGGATAACCCGGTCAACAAGAAGTTTGTCGACGACTGGAAAGCCTACGCCAAGGCCCACAACTTGCCGGGCGCTGACAAAGCTGTGACCAACGACCCGATGGAAGCCACCTACGTGGGCATTCATATGTGGGCGCAGGCGGCTGAAAAAGCCAAGTCCACCGATGTCGATAAAGTCCGCGAGGCCATGGCCGGCCAGACCTTCGCCGCGCCGTCGGGTTACACCCTGACCATGGACAAAACCAACCACCACCTGCACAAGCCGGTGATGATCGGCGAGATCCAGGATGACGGCCAGTTCAACGTGGTATGGCAAACCCCAGAGCCTATCCGCGCCCAGCCATGGAGCCCGTTCATTCCTGGCAACGACAAAAAACCGGACGCCCCGGTGAAAAGTAACTAACCCCCGGCAGCATCGTTGTGCCGCTGTGGGAGCGGGCTTGCTCGCGAATGTATCGACGCGGTTTCTTGCCAAAACCGCATTGAATGAATCG
>NZ_JASCPQ010000151.1:0-8022 GCF_029959305.1 Pseudomonas sp. PS01297 | reverse complement strand
GGGGGTTTTTTATCATGCTGACGGTCGCGTGATGGAAGTAGGAGCGAGCTTGCCTCGCGATCTTTTAAAAGATCAAAAGATCGCGAGGCAAGCTCGCTCCTACACGTATTTGATTGACTCAGCCCTTCACCAACCGCCGTATGTCCACCGTTTCCAGAATGCTTTTCGGCGTACCATGGCGCGCCACTTCGAGCATGGCCAAGCCGATTGGCTGCCGGTGCATAGATAAAGGTCAGGTTACGCAAAATCCAGGGAACCCTCGAAATGTGGCGAATCGATGCCGGAACACGCTCGTAAGAGAAAATCAATTGCTCCAAACATACCTCACCTCATCCAGCGTCACGCCACCACGCACGAGCGTGCGGCAACTGCCAGGCTCTTCTGTTCCACCAAGGCCCTTATAGAAACGAATGGCCCTTTCGTTGCCAGATAAAACCCATAAGGTGATGCGTTTATAACCTTGATCAAGCAAACGCTTAAAACCCGCCTGCCACAATTGGGCGCCAATACCCTTACTCCAGTATTCAGCCAAAACGTAGATCGCCATGACTTCTCCCGACGCTGCTTCGGGCGTGTTTTCATCGCGACAAGCCCCCAGCGAAAGCCAGCCAATAACGTTTCCCTCCACTTCGGCGACTAAAACGTCAGCGTCTTTGTCTTCAATTGTGCGGGCCCAATAGGCCTCTCTTTGAGGCAATGTCGTACTAAGGGAGGCTAAATAGTCAGTGGGCATCAGATCAAGATAAGCGTGTTGCCAACTACTGACATGAACGTGAGCGATGCGTTTCGCATCCTCGGGTAATGCGTCACGAATCATAACCACCCCTCTCAAGCGTTGTGTCTTGTATAAAAGCTGCGCCAGACGGGATGCCCGGACACTTACGCAAGCTCGCTCCTACGCATACACATGCGATTGATTCAGCCCTTCACCAATCCCCGAATATCCACCGTCTCCAGAATGTTTTTCGGCGCACCGTGGCGCGCTACTTCGAGCATCGCCAAGCCGATTTCTTCAGTCGATAACACGTACTTGGGCAGCAACTTGCGAGCAATCGACAGCAAGGGCGAGGTCAGCACATAGAATGCGTTGTACATCGGCGTCTTCGAACGCGCGCCGTGCAACGGCTGGATCACCCCAGGGCGAAACATGTAAGCCGCCTTGAACGGCAACGCCAGCAGGTCGGTTTCGGTGCGCCGTTTAACCCGAGCCCACATGGCTGACTGGCTGCCGGTGCCTGCGCCCGACACATAGGTAAAGGTCAGTTGCGGGTTGAGGCGCGACAGCACTTGGCCGGCCGCCAGCGGGATGTCGTGGTTGATGCGCGAATACCCGGCTTCGTCCATGCCCACCGCCGAGGCGCCGAGGCAAAAAAAACAGGCGTCAAAGCCCGTCAGCAGGTCTTCAATGGCCGAGTAGTCGAGCAGGTCGGCATGCACCAGGGTGCGCAGTTTGGGGTGGCTTGTTTCGCTGTCAGAGCGGCCAATGCTCAGGACATGGGTCACATCCTGTGCGGCCAGAGCCTCACGCAACACCCCTTGGCCCACCATCCCGGTGGCGCCAAACATCACAATTTTCATCTCAGTAGTCCGTTAGCGTTAATGAGTGGAGGACGACATGGGCTGCTGGGCTTGCGAGGCGCGCCAACGCGCTGGCGTCGTGCCTTCCCATGAGCGAAACGCCCGATAAAACGAGTTGGTGTCTTCGTAGCCTAGCAGGCAGGCAATTTCTTCAATTTCAATTGAAGGCTCGCTGAGCAGATGGCGCACCACCTCTTGGCGGGTCTCCAGCATCAGTTGCCGAAAGTTCGTGCCATCTTCAGTAATTCGCCGCTGCAAGGTGCGCTCGCTCATGCCCAGTTCCCGCGCCACGTCGGCCAGTTCCGGGCGACCGCTGGCGAGGATGCGCTTGAGTGCCGCCTTGACTTGCAGGCTGATGCTGGCCGACGCCGTGGCCTCGGCCAGTGCAGCTATCAGCGCCGGGTTGAGCATGTCCAGCAGTTCCGGGTTATGGCCCGGAAACGGCCGATCCAGATCCGCCACGTCCAGCACCAGGGCATTACGCTCGGCGCTGTAGCGTACGGGGCAGCCATAGAACTCGCTCAGCGCAGGGCTGCCATCGTCTGCACGGGCCAGTTCGACCTTGCGCGGCGTAATGTGCACGCGAGTACCTTGGCGACCCAGTTCTACGAAGGTGGCAAAGGCCGCGTCCACCAGCAGGTTGGGCGGCAGCTCGGGGGTGTGCAGCCAGTCAATGGTGACGGTGCAGGTCTGGCCGTCTTCATTAACCAGCAGCCGTTCCGGCGTGCACAGTTGTTTGAAGCGGGCCAGGCGGTGCAAACCGTCGCGATAATCACGGGCGATAAAGGCAGCAAAGCTGGACGGCGGCAAGGTCGCAAAATCAAGCCGGGTCACCAGCAACACAGCGGCGGCCGGGTCTGGGTTGAGGGCCTGCACGGCGGCCCACAAACGAAAGAATTCTTCGGTGCTCACCTGACGCCGGTCACGCAGTTCACGTATGCACAGCGTGACGGGGAGCCGTGCCTGACGCAGGACCACTGAAGGCTCCAGCCCGATCAGCTTCAGGCCATGCCAAAAGGCATCCGGCACATTGAAACGAGAGGCAATAGGGCGGCTTGCGTCAGACATGGGGGCTCCTTTATGTCAGGTCAGTCAGGGGGGCTCAGTTAGAGGCCGACACGCTCAGGTCGTGCCACTTTTTATCCGATTCGGCCAGGTCTTGCGCGGCCTTGGCAGCGTACTGCACCGCGTCGCTACCGATCAGCAGACGCAGTGGCGCGTCGTCCTTGAGGGCCAGTTCCAGCACAATTTCAGCCACACGGTCCGGGCGGGTCGGCAAAATGCCCGGGGAGTTGAGCAACTCGGCCAGTGCGCCGACCGATTGTTTGTAGGGTTCGCTGATAGGCGGGATGGTCATGGAAGGGCCGGCCCAATCGGTCTGCATGCCGCCCGGCTCAAGCACGGTGACTTTGATGCCCAGCGGGGTGACTTCCTGTGCCAGCACGGTGGAGAAGCCGCCGACGGCCCACTTCGCGCTCTGGTACGCGCCCAGGCCAGCCATGCCAATGCGCCCACCCAGCGACGAGACCTGGAAGATGTGTCCGCTGCCCTGGCGACGCAGGACCGGCACAACCGCCTTGCTCACATACACCACGCCGTAGAAGTTGGTGTCGATTTGGGCGCGGAAGTCTTCCAGGGTGACGTCTTCGACCGCAGCCAGATCGCCATAACCGGCGTTGTTGACCACCACATCGAGGCGGCCAAAATGCTTCACGGCGGCGTCAACCGCCTGTTCCACCTGCTCGTTGTTGGTCACGTCCAGTGCCAGTGGGTAAATCGCATCACCAAACTCGGCCACCAGGTCATCCAGTTGCTGAGGCTTGCGGGCGGTGGCGACAACACGGTCTCCGGCGCGCAGGGCAGCCAGAGTGATGGAGCGGCCGAGGCCACGGGAACTGCCAGTGATAAACCAGATCTTGGACATTCGAACACCTCTTCGTTAGAAACCGCTGAAACACCTGCCTCAGCGCCTGAACAAATAATGCTCGGCTGGCCGCCTTTACACACTAGCAGCAAGGCGCCAAGTGGCTTGCAGAAGGCGCCATTGTGCTTGCAGCTCAGGTAATCGCCGGGAACTCCTCAACCGCATCCGGCCAAGGGCTCAGCACTTCAAAGCCGTTGTCGGTCACCGCCACCATGTGTTCCCACTGGGCCGACAGCGACAAATCCTTGGTGACCACGGTCCACTGGTCAGCCAGGGTTTTGACGTGACGCTTGCCCGCATTGAGCATCGGCTCGACGGTGAAAATCATGCCGGTTTTAAGCTTCATGCCCTGGCCGGGATAACCGTAATGGAGGATCTGCGGTTCGTCGTGATAGACCTTGCCGATGCCGTGGCCGCAGTACTCGCGCACCACGCTGAAGCCTTCTTTTTCGGCAACGGTCTGGATCGCGTGGCCAATGTCGCCCAGAGTTGCGCCGGGGCGGACCTGGCGAATACCGGCGCACATGGCCTCATACGTGGTCTTGACCAGATGCCGCGCTTGCGGGCTAGGCTCGCCCACGTAGTACATGCGGCTGGTGTCGCCGTACCAGCCATCCTTCACAACGGCGATGTCGATGTTCACGATGTCGCCATCGTGCAGCACCCGGCCCGACGGGATGCCGTGGCACACCACTTCATTGACCGACGTGCACACGGTTTTCGGGAAGCCGTGGTAGCCGACATTGCCAGGAATGGCCTTTTGCACATTGACGATGTAGTCATGGCAAATCTTGTCGAGCTGGTCGGTGGTCACCCCTGCTTTGACGTGCGGGGTGATCATCGCCAGTACTTCAGCCGCGAGCATGCCGGCGACTTTGGACTGGGCGATTTGGGCCGGTGTATTGATAACCACGTGCGCTCTCATGGGCGGGCTCCTGCTGCAGCCTGTGCCGAATCAGCCAATTGGCACAGCTGTTTTAAATCGAGACCGCCCTCAAGCTCGGCGCGAATCAGTAAGCGACTGATCTGGTTGTGATCCAGATCCGGGTACAGCTCTGTGAGCATGCCAATGCGCATCCAGTGCTCTGCCTGAGCATTGATCGAGCGACTGAGCGCGTTGCTGGCGATGCGCAGATTTTCGTGCATGGCGTCCGAGATTTTTACGATGCCCATCAAATGACCCAACATGGAATGTATATGGAATGTAAGCGAAACGTATATTAGGCGATGCGCCGCGACATCTGCAACACGCAGTCATGGACAGGCCCAAGGGTCGATCCCTATGCTGGGGCCATTACAAAAACAATCAAGAACGCCATGAACCCCGACTCTTCCCTCCATGTGTTGTTGCAGTGGCTTGCCCGGCCGCATCGAAGCCTGGTGGCGCGCTATACGTTGCTGTCCGTTGTGGTCATGAGCGTGGCGCTGATTACCCTGGCGATTTTTTATGAGCAACTGGCCAAGGACTTGCTCAACCGCCTCACTGGCGAGCGGCTGGATGCCCAGGCATTGTCGACGGCCAACCGCCTGTCTTCCTTTCTGGATGATCGCTTCTACCAGCTCTCGGCACTGTCCAATCACCCCAACATGCCAGAATTCATAGTTGATCAATCGCGACTGATCAGCGACGTCGACTCGCTGCTCAAGCTGGAAGGGGACTTGCCCTTTATGTACGGCGTGCTGTTTTTTGATGAGCAGGACCGCTTGATCAAAGTATTGCCGGGCCAGTCTGCGTCGGGGGAGCCGTACTGGGGCAGTGAACACTGGTCCATCGCCGGTTTGCCGGTGCAATGGGTCGGCGATGTCGAAGTGATAGGGCCGCTGCTGCCCAAGGCGGGCGGCTCGGGCAGCTTTCTGATCCGCAAGAGCATCCGCATCGGGCGTACCAACCAGAAGGTGCGCATAGCCCTGCATTTGCGCCTGGCCTCCTTGAGCGAGTTGCTGGTCAGCGCGGGCATGGGCGGCGTGGTTGCGCCTTTGTTGCGCGTGCCTGGCGGTGCGTTTATCGACCCCACCGGGCGGCCCGTCAAGGCGCCGGGGCAATGGCACGAAGGGCCGATGATTTTGCCCGGCTGGCAACTGGTGTTCAGTGTCGAGCCGGGGGCCATCCTCAAGCCCCTGAACGATGCGCGCTGGTGGCTGTACTGGGTGGCGGCGGGATTTATCGGGTTTATCCTCATCGTCTTCTTTACCCTCTCGCGGCAGTTGCGCGCGCGGGTCAGCACCTTGCTGCAAGGTGCCCATCAACTGTCCATGGGCGACTTGAGCTATCGCCTCGCGCTACAACCCAAGGACGATGAAATCAGCCATGTGGCCCGCGCCTTTAACGTGATGGCCGAGCGTCTGGCGCAGGTCATGGACCAGACCGTACGCAGCGAAAACCTCGCCGTATTGGGCACCTTCGCCACGGGTGTGGCCCATGAAGTGCGCAACCCGCTGGCGACCATGAAAACCACGGTGCAAGCCTTGCTGCGCCGCGAGCAAGAACCCGAGCGGCGGCACCTGCTGAGTGACCTGGTCAAGGAAATCGACCGCTTGTCACGGGTCACCAATGACCTGCTCGAATATGGCCGCCCGCACCCGGCCAAACCGCGGGTGGTCTCGGTGGCGCACCTGTTCGAGCACACGGCGGCGATGGTCGCCCCCCACTTGCAAGCGCGCAATATCGAACTGCTGTGCGAGTCGACAGGGGATTTGCAATTGTTCGTCGACCCGGATCAAGCCCGCCAAGTGCTGCTCAACCTGTGTTTGAACGCTGTGCAGGCCAGCCCGGAGGGCGGCGTGGTGCGCTTGTGCGCCGAGACAGGCCAAGGGCGGGTGCGGGTGTTGATCATCGATCAGGGCTGCGGCATTTCGCCCGAACACCTGGAGCAGATTCGCCAGCCATTTTTCACCCTTAAACCCCAGGGCACCGGCTTGGGATTGAGCATCAGCCAGCAACTGCTGGAGGCCAACGACGCGCGCATGCACATCGTCAGCCGCGTGGGTGAGGGCACACAGGTGGCGCTCGATTTCCCTGCGTTCACCCGGTTTTTGTAGCCGCCTGCGGGCCTCGTCAGCGGCTACCGATCATTTTGAATACGTAAAAGTGAGACACAGATGCCTGATGTTCACGTGTTAATCGTCGACGATGAAGAAGCGCTGGTGCGCTCGCTCAGCTATGCATTGCGCGGGGAGGGCATGCGTATCAGCACGGCCAACAGTGGCGAGGCGGCGCTGCAACAGGTGCTGGATGACATCGACATTGTCTTGCTGGACCTGGGCCTGCCGGGCATCGACGGTATGGCCACACTGGATGGCTTGCGCCAGCGCAGCCCGCACCTGCCGGTGATCATGATTTCTGCCCACGGCGATACCCGGGCGGCGGTGCAGGCGGTCAAGAGCGGTGCCACTGATTACCTGACCAAACCCTTTGAGCTGGATGACTTGCTCGCCACCATCAGCAGCACCTTGGCCCTGGAAACGCCTGAGTCACCGGTGCCCGGCCTGCAAGGGCAAAGCCCGGCCATGAGCACGCTGCACGCGGCGGTGCAACGGATTGCCCGCAGCTCGGCCACGCGGATTCTGCTGTTGGGTGAGTCCGGAACCGGGAAGACCTTGGTCGCCCAAGCGTTGCACGCGCACAGTTCACGGGCTGCCAGCGCGTTTATCGAAGTGAACTGCGCCGCCTTGCCCGAGCAGTTGATCGAGGCCGAGCTGTTCGGCTCGGAGAAAGGCGCCTACACCGGCGCCCATCAAAAGCGCGCCGGGCTGGTCAGCCAGGCCAACGGCGGCACGCTGTTTCTTGACGAAATCGGCGAGTTGCCGTTGAGCCTGCAAGCCAAGTTGCTGCACTTTCTGGAAAACGGCAGCTACCGTGCGGTGGGCGCCAGCCAGGCCAGCAGTGCCGACGTGCGGGTGGTGGCGGCGACCAACCGGGACCTGGCCGACGATGTGCGTCTGGGGCGGTTTCGTGAAGACCTGTTTTACCGCTTGAACGTCATCACGGTGGACATCCCGGCCTTGCGTGAGCGCGGCGAAGACCTGCTGTTGCTAGCGCAGTATTTTGCTCAGCGCCAGGCGGTTGAAGAGGGCGTCAGTCCGATCCAGTTTTTGCCCGATTGCGTGGCGGCGCTGCGCCGTCATCGCTGGCCCGGCAACGTGCGCGAACTGAAGAATCTGGTTGAGCGCCTGACGATTCTGTTGCCGGGCCAAGGCATCAGCGCGGCGATGCTGCCCGCCCCCTTGCAAGGGCAAGAGGTGGAGGCATCGCACGTGCTGGGTGACCAGCTCGAACGTGCCGAGCGCGAGTTGGTGACCGATGCGCTCAGCCGCTCGGCGGGCCACAAAGGTCTGGCCGCGCAATTGCTCGGTATTTCGCGCCACGCGCTCAAACGCCGCCTGCAACGGCTGGGTATTGAGCGCTAAGCGCTCACACCCGCGCGCAGGTTGAGCGCAAACCGCTCAACACACCCGCAAATCCTGTAGGAGCGAGCTTGCCTCGCGATCTTTTGACCCTTTAAAAGATCGCGAGGCAAGCT